>NZ_BTHK01000001.1:0-243122 GCF_033242365.1 Lachnoanaerobaculum sanguinis | reverse complement strand
GAAGACTACGAGGTAGATAGGGCCAAGATGTAAGTACAGTAATGTATTGAGTTGATGGTTACTAATAGGTCGAGGGTTTAACCAAAAGATAGGAAAAAATTTATAATAGCTCGGAATTTGGTAGGCAGTTTTGAAGATACATTTCTTCAAAAAAATACTTGCATAATCAGTGATTATCTGATATAATACACGAGTATTTGCCCTGATAGCTCAGTAGGTAGAGCATGCGGCTGTTAACCGCAGTGTCACAGGTTCGAGCCCTGTTCGGGGCGCTTGTTTAGGCAACTAGACACGGCGACATAGCCAAGCGGTAAGGCGTGGGTCTGCAACACCCTGATCACCAGTTCAAATCTGGTTGTCGCCTTGATTAGAAAATCTAATCCTATGCGGGAATGCTGGAATTGGCAGACAGGCAAGACTAAGGATCTTGTGTCTGTATAGACGTGAGGGTTCAAGTCCCTTTTCCCGCACTTAAAGAACAACTTAGGTTGTTCTTTTTTTGTGTAACACTTTTTAAATGAATTTATAACGCTAACCGTAATCAAAAGTTTAAAATATTGTAATAAGTAAACAGGCGTAAAGTAATTGTTCAATCTTACAAATTTTGGTATAATTTAAGTACTCTAAAATAAAGCAAGGAGTGCTCATGAAAAGGAAAATTCTAACATTGGCATCCGCTCTAACCCTTGTTTCATTATGTAGTTTCAACGCCTATGCAGATATGGATTTGGAGACAAGTAACGCAGTCTCCGGTATGGCCGTAGCCTTAAACAATTATAAGGCAAGCTCTATATCTCCACAGACGGCTCTTGGTGAGTCATTAAAAGAAGCGACTACCAATACTATAGAGATAACGGGAGCTGACGATGCACGAACAAAACTTGTAAATGATACGGTGAAATACGAAGCGCCGTCAATACAAGACAAACTCAAAGAGGATATCATAAAAGATGATATCGTTGTAGCCAATCGAAAAAAAGACACGGTTGTTCATTCAAGTGCCAAAGAGACCGGTGAAGCTGTAGGAAGTATATCTTACAGTTCAGTTGCGACTGTTGTAGGAACCGAGGTGAATGAAAGCGGAGAGTGGTTAAAAATAAACTCCGGAAGTGTTGAAGGTTATGTAAAGGCTTCAGAAGTGGCTACAGGAGAAAAAGCCAAAAAAATGGCGAAAGATGCAATCGTCACATATGCAACCGTTGTAGACATAGATAATGTAAGATTGAGAACAACACCTAATATAACTTCAAATACACTCACTATGCTTGGAGGCGGAGAGAAGTTTGTAGTCGTAGGACAGGATAACAACTTTGTAAAGGTTCAGGTAGATGACGATCTCACAGGATATGTTTATAAGGACTTTATAAAGACGGATATATCTTATAAAACAGCTAAGACCACGGAAGAGAGTACTATAGAGGCTCTCGAAAAGGCTAAGCTTGAAACAGAAGCCAAAGAGGCTATGGATATTTATCAAAATCTGGTAGATGCAGACGGTGATAAAACTATAGCGGCAAAGAAAGATACGGTAGTTGAAGATACTACAAAAGCCAAAGAGACAAAGAAGTCTACGGAGACAACCGAGAAGACAACTTCAGAAAAAACAGGCACAGAGCCTAAGACTATAAAGTCACCTGCAGCCGAAAAAAGAGAAACACCTGCAAGCAAAGAGGTGAATATCAATGTTCCGGATACAATAAAAGGAACATCAAAGGCTAATGAAGAAAAATCGGAGACTCCGAAGGAGACGACAAAACAGCCTGAAACAACACTGAAACCTACATCAAAGCTTACGGAAGATGCCACAAAGCAGTCAACTAAGGCGGAAACAAATGTCGATACGGTTGAAGCCACAAAGAATTCCGAGGAGAAGAAAGTTTCGGAAACTATAAAGGCTATAGAGGACACTAAAAAAGAAACGGAATCGTCTAAAGTCACCATAGAAACTGTTAAAGAGCCTGAGGAAACAAAGATTCCTGAAACAACCAAGCAAACTGAAACAGTTCAGGAAAAGATAGATGCCGTACAGGCACCTGAAACAATCAGCGCTGTAGAAGATACAACAAAGCAGACGGAGGCCACAACTGTAGCCGAGCAGCCACAGACTAAGCCTGCGGAATCTAAGGTTGAAATCAGCACACAAGCCACAACAGCGGCAGGATACGGACCGGGTGGAAATACCGAAAAGCCTAAGGAAACTGAGACCAAGGCAAAGAAGGTTCAGAAAGAAAGTTCAGTCGTAACAGGTGAGAACGGTGGACCGGGCGTAAGCAAATCAAAGGCAACCACAGCAGCTACTACTGAAAGCACAAAAGCGGCAGCCAAGGAAAAGGCTTCAAGGTCGGCAATAGTTGCTTATGCTAAGCAGTATGTGGGAAATCCGTATGTTTACGGTGGTACATCATTGACAAACGGTGCAGACTGCTCAGGATTTGTTATGAGAGTTTATGAAAAATTCGGAATCAGTACCGGAAGAAATACAAGACAGCAGGCTAATAACGGAAGAGAAATAAGTGTATCGGAAGTTCAGCCGGGAGATTTGCTCTTTTACGGAAGTGGCGGAGAGATAAGCCATGTAGGTATATATATGGGCGACGGAAAGATAGTTCATGCTGCAAATAAGAATCTTGGAATTACAATAGGAAGAAGTGATTACAGAACCCCTATAAAAGCGGTTACATTCCTGAGATAGATTTTATAAAAAAAGTTGGGTTGCGATTATTTGCCCGACTTTTTTATATATCGGATATAAAAATTATTTGGCATTGATTATAAAAAGTATTATAATGTCATGTAGTAATAAGAAACGGGAGAGGAAAATGAAAAAAAGAATTATATTGTTAGGAGCTGTTTTAGCATTAACTCTTAGTGCATGCGTTTCTAAGAAAACGGAAACAGGCTCTACACAGGAGAGCAAAGCAACAACAAATATTGATACTAAAGGATTTCTTGTAACATCAATTAATGCGGATATTCAGACTGCAGATCCGCATAAGACATCAAAGGATTATATGGTACCTTTAAATATCTTTGACAGATTGGTGGAAGCAAAGATAAAGAGCGACGGTTCAAGTGAACTCGTACCTTCATTGGCAAAGAGTTGGGACATATCTGAGGACGGAAAAATTTACACTTTGCATTTACAGGAAGGTGTAAAATATTCAAACGGTGCCGATTTTAAAGCTGATGACGTAGTGTATTCACTCACAAGAATTCTGGGAGTTACAGGCGCTGTAAACGGTGACTTTGTAAGCCAGATTGAAGGTGCGGATAAAGTTATGGACGGAAGCAGTAAAGAACTTACAGGTGTAAAAGCTGTGGACGATTATACTGTAGAGATCACTTTATCTGAGCCTTATTCAGGATTTTTGGCATGTCTGTCATCATCACCTGTATGTATGCTTGATAAGGAGACTACAGAGGCTGCAGGCGACAAGTTCGGTATCGACCCTTCAGTGACTGTTGGAACAGGCGCTTTCAAGATGGCGGAGTGGACAGTGAATGATTCTATTGTACTTACAAAGAATGACACATATTGGGGTGGAGATGTATCACTTCCCGGTGTTCTTATAAGAGTTATACCTGACTCAGAAACAAGAAATATGATGTTCAAGAACGGTGAGCTTGATATACTTGATTTTGATTACATGCTTGACTATATTGATACATATAAGAAGGAGATGCCTGATGTACTTTACCATACTCCAAGAGTAGGTATTACATACTTTACATTCAATGAGAATATTGAGCCTTTAAACAATGTAAATGTAAGAAAAGCAATTTCTATGGCAATCAATCGTCAGGAAATCATTGATTCATTACTTGGCGGTGTGGCAACAATTGAAAACGGTATTTTCCCAAGAGGACTTATAGGATATAATTCTACATTACCTGAGCTTAAGTATGATCCGGACGGAGCAAAAGCTTTACTTGCTGAGGCAGGTTATTCGAACGGATTTGATATGGAGATTTCAGTTGATTCATCATCATCAGATACTACAAAGACTATACTTGAAGTAATATCATCACAGCTAAGTGAAGTCGGTATAAATGCGGAGATAAAGAATTATGACGAGTCTACATGGCTTGCAACAAGAAAAGACGGTACACTCGGTTCATTTATGTCAACATGGACTGCTGATTATAACGATCCCGACAACTTTATTTATACATTCTTCGGAAATGAGAATAATACAAAGCAAAGGTCACTTAATTATCCTGACAAGGCTGTAATGGACAGAGTAAGTGCGGCAAGAACAATAGTAAATTCTGAAGAGAGATTATCTGAGTATAATGATCTTGAAAAGAAAATTGTTACAGAAGATTTTGCATGGTTACCTATGTTCTCAAAAGAGCACTATTATGGTGTAAGCAAGAATATCGAGGGATTCGAGCCTAACTGGGCCGGAATTTCAGATATGAGATTTGTAGGCTTTTCAAAAAAATAGCTATAGCACTTAAAATAGATAATTGGTATAATGGAGCGAGATATCGCTCCATTTTTTTATATCGGAGCTTTTTGGAGGCAGTTTTGTTTAAAAATATATTAAAAAGAATTTTGATTTCCATACCTGTTTTGATTGGCGTGGTTTTGATAATATTTATAATGTTAAGAGTAGTACCGGGAGACCCTGTAACCACAATGCTTGGTGAACATGTAAACCAGGTTGTAATAGATAAGATAAGTAAAGAGATGGGACTTGATAAACCTCTGTATATGCAATTCTTTACATATATTTCACATGCTGTAAGAGGAGATTTCGGGACAAGCTACAGACTGAACAGAAATGTAACAGGTATAATACTGGATGCATTCCCGAATACGGTAAGACTTGCAGTATGTGCCGCAATAGTTTCATGGATAGTCGGCATTGTAAGCGGAATATTTGCGGCAGTAAATAAAAATAATATTTTAGACAGGCTGTTTATGGGCACTGCACTTCTTGGTGTATCCATGCCTGTATTTATGATAGCACTTGTATTGCAGTATCTTTTTGCCTATAAGCTGAAAATATTTCCCGTATCGGGATATGAGACAGCGGCATCAATGGTATTACCTTCTATAGTACTTGGATGGAATTCCGCAGGAAGTATTGCAAGAATGACAAGATCGAATATTTTGGAAGTAATGCAGGAGGACTATATCAGAACTGCAAGAGCCAAGGGACTTTTGGAATTTGCGGTTATGAAATCACATGCTTTAAAAAATGCCATGCTTCCTGTAGTTACAATGATGGCACTGCAGATATCTTCCATGCTTTCGGGTGCGGTTATTACAGAGAATATTTTCGGTATACCGGGGATAGGCAGACTTGCGGTAAATGCAATAGAGACCAGAGATATGCCGCTTTTACAGGGAACGGTTATATTTACTACAATACTGGTTATATTAGGAAATTTGATAGCGGATTCATTGTACTCTATTCTAGATCCGAGAATTAGAAAGGAGATATAGAAAGAGTGGTGAAGAAAAACAATAATATGAGTAAAAATATTGATAAAAAGTCGGTTGTTGACAAGGAAATTCTAATGGAAGAGAGCCTTATTGAAAAGCTGAATACTGTAATTAAACAAAACAAGCTGGCATTCTTTTCTCTTATAGTTATTTTTATAATTATATTTTGCGCCATATTCGCAAATGTGATATGCGCATACGGACCGAATGCACAGAGTTTAAAGGACAGACTTTTGGCACCTTCATTTGCACATCCTCTGGGTACAGATGAACTCGGAAGAGATACATTGACCAGAGTTATTTACGGAGCAAGAATTTCACTGACCATAGGACTTTTACCGACATTTATTTCAATGACAATAGGCACAATACTGGGACTTATCGCAGGTTACTTTGGCGGAAAGATTGATTTTGCTATAATGAGGCTTGCAGATATAATGCTGGCATTCCCTTCACTTTTACTTGCGATGGTTGTAATGTATACCATGGGCGGAGGACTTATAAATATATTTATAGCACTGTCTTTGGTAAACTGGGCATCCACATCCAGAGTAATACGTTCGGAAACATTGTCACTTTCAAAGAAAGAATATGTTGAGGCGGCAAAAAGTATGGGTGTAAGTAATGCTACAATTATTTTCAGACATATATTGCCAAACTGTATACCTACATTGGTGGTATTATTTACCTTAAGTATACCTTCAGCCATACTTTCGGAGAGTTCTTTAAGCTTCCTCGGTGTCGGTGCACAGCCGCCTACGGCAAGCTGGGGACTTATGGTCGTGAGTGCAAAAAAATATCTGTTTACACAGCCTGTACTTGTACTGGCGCCGGCTATGGCTATAATGATTGTAGTTTTAGCATTCAATTTTTTGGGTGATGGACTAAGAGATGTATTAGATCCATATCTTAAGGAGCAGTAATATGGACAATATTTTGACTATAAGAGATTTAAAAGTTGCTTTCCAAGTAAAGGGTAAACTTGCCTATGCACTTGACGGCATAAATATAGATATACCAAGGGGTAAGATAGTTGGAATAGTAGGGGAAAGCGGATGTGGAAAGTCTATGACCGCTATGAGTATTATGGGACTTATAAAAAATCCCGGAAAGATAGTCGGAGGAAGTATAGACTTTTGCGGCACTGAACTTACAAAAATGAGTGTAAGAGATTATGCAAAAATCAGAGGCAAGGATATTTCTATGATCTTTCAGGAGCCTATGACATCACTTAATCCTGTGGTAAAGGTGGGAAAGCAGGTAATGGAAGCCATTATTTTGCATGAAAAGATTTCAAAAGAAGAAGCAAAAATGCGTGTCATTGAAATATTTAATGAGGTCGGAATTCCGGAAGCGGAAAAAAGATTCAACTCATACCCTCATGAGCTTTCAGGCGGTCTAAGACAGAGAGTAATGATAGGTATGGCAATGATATGTAAACCTAAACTGTTAATTGCCGATGAGCCTACGACAGCTTTGGATGTTACCATAGAAGCACAGATTTTAAAGCTAATGAAAAAACTGTGTGAATCTGTCGGAACATCAATTATAATGATTACCCACAATATGGGAGTTGTTGCCGAAATATGTGACTATGTATATGTAATGTATGCAGGCAGAGTGGTGGAGTCAACTCTGACAAAAACACTTTTTAACGAGACTGCACATCCATATACAAACGGACTTTTAAAGTCTATTCCTACTATCGGAAAAAAGCAGGACAGATTGTATACTATAAAGGGAAATGTACCGAATATCTTAAATTTGCCGGAGGGATGCAGATTTGTAGACAGATGCGATTATGCACAGGACATCTGTTTTTCTTCAAGACCGGCAGACGAGTACATAAAGGATAATCATATGGTTTCATGTTTCCTACATAAAAGGATAGAAGATGAAAAATGTAGTATTAAGTTTAAAAAACATAGTTAAGGAATTTCCTACATCAAAGAAAAATAAAAAAGTACATGCCATAAGTAACGTAAGCCTTGATATATATGAGAATGAGACATTGGCTTTGGTTGGTGAGAGCGGATGCGGTAAATCGACTCTTGGTAAATGTGCTATAGGACTTATAAGTCCGAACAGCGGTGAGAGTATCTTTCTTAATGAAAATATTTATGAAAAAAAGGGCGAAGAATTAAAGCAGATTAAGAAAAATCTTCAAATAATTTTTCAGGATCCGTATGCTTCTTTAAATCCCAGAATGACGGTAGGGGAGATTATTGCAGAGCCAATTATCACACATAATAAGGGGATGAAAAAGAAAGATGTAAAGCTAAAAGTCCTTGATTTGATGGAAGATGTCGGTATCAGAAAAGAATACTATAACAGATATCCGCATCAGTTTTCAGGAGGGCAAAGACAAAGAATAGGAATTGCCAGAGCAATAGCCCTAAATCCCAAACTTATAGTATGTGACGAGCCTGTATCGGCGCTGGATGTATCAATACAGTCACAGGTTTTAAACTTACTTAAGGATTTACAGGAGAAGAGCAAAGCATCGTATTTATTTATATCACATGATTTATCGGTGGTAAATTTTATTGCCGACAGAGTGTGTGTGATGTTTTTGGGAAAGATATGTGAAATAGGAAATACGGATGATATTTTTGAAAATCCTCTTCATCCGTATACAAAGCTTTTACTTGATGCCATTCCAAGCATTGAAAATGCGGGAAGGCAAAAAGAAATGCTTAAGGGTGAAATACCAAGTCCTATAGATGTTCCAAGCGGCTGCAGATTTCATACCAGATGTCCGTATTGCATGGAAGTTTGCAGAACGGATGAGCCTGTTTTGAGCGAAAAGAACGGCAGAAGTGTAGCCTGTCACAGGGTAAAATAAGTTTTGTGAGATGGTTTAATGGAAGAAAGTAAAAAAAACAATAAAAATAATATTATAAAAAATGATATAAAAAGATTTTTCGTTATAACTTTGGCGGCTGTTTTGATGGCTGTCAATATCAAGACCTTTGTAAGAACCGGAGACCTTTTCCCGGGAGGTGCGACAGGTATTACTCTGCTTATTACCAGATCTGCAAGAATGATTTTTAATGTGGAATTACCGTATACAGTGGTAAATATTATATTAAATGCCATACCTGTATATATAGGTTTCAGATTTATCGGAAAGAAATTTACACTTTTTTCCTGCTGGGTTATATTGCTTGCAGGCTTTTTGGTGGATATTATTCCGGGATATGTGATAACAGAGGATATATTGCTTATAACAATTTTCGGAGGAATGATAAACGGCCTTGCTATAAGTGTTTGTCTTCTTATGAATGCCACTACAGGAGGAACCGACTTTATTTCTATTTTCTTATCAGAGAAAAAAGGAATGGATGCATTTAATATCATCCTTGTAGGAAATGCGGTAGTACTTTTGATTGCGGGACTTTTATTCGGCTGGGACAGAGCGCTCTATTCGATTATTTTTCAATACGTTACAACAACTGTTATACATGTATTGTATAGAAAGTACCAACAGATTACATTGTTCATTGTTACAGATCATCCTAATGAGGTTTGTGAAATAATTTCAGAAATCAGTCACCATGGTGCCACAACATGGAAGGGAGAGGGACATTACAATCATTGTGAGAGAACGCTTGTATACTCAATAGTATCAAGTGCCGAAGCTGATAAAGTGGTAAAGGCAATCAAAGAAATAGATAAGGCCGCATTTATAAATCTTATAAAGACACAACAGCTCCTTGGAAGATTTTACAGAAGAAGAGCGGATTAGAAAATATATTTGTTTAAAAGCGGTCAAATTCTTATAAGTAAAGAAATTTGGTCGCTTTTTGTTTTAAGAAAGAGGTATAGAAATGAAATTATTAGATGCCGGTAGTATATATAAAGGATTTGAATATCCGAAAGAATTTTTGAAAATTGTTCATTTGGGTTTGACGGATTTTGATTTTTGGTATTTGATGGATTATGAACAGGCTGTGTGGAGAATAAAGGGATTACAAGAAAGATACCCCGACAGAAAGTTGGTACCCTTTGCAAGAAGAGATGACAATGATGATATAGTTTGCTTTGATATCAACAGAGGAGGAAGGGTTCAAAAAATACACGATTTTGCAAGTTCAGGATGGGAACAGAGAAAGGACTATGAAAGCTTTTGGGATTGGTTTAGAGAAGCTATAGATGAGATGATAGAAGAAGGGGAGTATGATGAAATATGAGGAATTAAGTAAGGAAGCTTGTTAAAACAATATAGTTAAAGGTTAATAGCAATAGTAATTGACACTAATGTATAATCTGTGGTATAAAATGGATTAAATAAAAAATTAGAAAAAGATGGGTGAATAGGATGAAAAACAGAATAAAGAGTAAAGAATAATCCGACACTTTATCTGTATTCAACTTATGGAGCAATAGATTCACTAAATACAAATATAAAGAACCTTAAAGCACTTGAAGAAGCCGGATTTATAAAATTACCGAATATAGGTATACACTATGACAATCTAAGGAATACCATTATAAGGGAGAGTACAAAAGCAGGAAATTCTGTATATGCTGTAAATATACCTATAATATCAAATGGATTTGGAAGATTTCTTGGAGCTACAAATAGTTACAGATTTAGAAGAATTAGGGAGGATATTAAGGTAATGGGAGCATCAGCGTCAATGTTTAGAAAAGGTAAATATGTAACAGAAAAAGACTTGGATATAATAATTGATATATTTACTGAAATGGGATTTTATTCAAGTAATAAAGTGGATATGAGTTCAGATGAAAGCGTGTGTTTAAGTGTGAGTTTTTTTAATGATGAGTGGGTAAGAAAGTGGGATGAGGACGAACTTGATTCATTAGATGATAATGACCATATTATAATTTACTTCTTTCCTAATTTGGAAATAGAGCTCGGAGAATATATTCCAAGTATGGGAGAAGAAGTACCGTATTATCTTAACTTTAAAGATGTTTCAGGTAGAGGCAGATTATTACTGGAATTTTTGCATAGATATTTTAAATTGTTTCCGGAAGATGTATTTAGGCGAAGTCACTTTTATATAAAGGATGATATAGATAAGTTATATGCGAAGGTACCATGGAATGAGACTTGGATGTATGAGGATCCTAAAACATTCTAAATTATACTATTGATATTTTTTAAGAGGAGCTGTTTTATATCTTAACAGCTCTTCTTTACTAAAAAAGTTGATAAACTTATAGATTGGTTTAGAGAAGCTATAGATGAGATGATAGAGGAAGGGGAATACGATGAAATATGAGGAATTAAGCAAGGAAGTTTCATACGCACTTCGACATGCACCTTGGGAGTATGAACTTGAAATGGATGAAGAAGGCTGGGTAAGTATAGAGCAGCTTTTGAATGCGCTGAATACAGAAGGTAAGTTTGGAAATATAACTCAAAACGATTTGGCTGTTATGATTGATAAGTCTGAAAAGAAAAGACATGAAATAAATGCAGGAAAAATAAGAGCTATGTACGGGCATTCCATACCGATGCATATAGTAAAGGAAGAGAAGACTCCGCCTGATAAATTATATCATGGTACTGCAAGGAGATTTATTGAGAGCATAAAAAAGAACGGACTTTTACCTATGAGCAGACAATATGTACACCTGTCAGCTGATATAGATACAGCAAAAAAAGTAGGGCTTAGACGTGACAAGAGTCCATGTATATTGGAAATTGATTCTAAGAGAGCGTATGAGGACGGAGTGGCATTCTATCATGGAAATGAAAAAGTTTGGTTGGCAGACAATATACCTTGGTGTTATATAACGGAATTATAGTGAGTAATAGAGTTAATAATACTGTAGTTTTTACATAAATATTTTAAAATCTATAAGGAAGGTATTTCTTAAGCAACCAAAGTCAAAGAATGCAGGCTGAGGATTAGGAAAGTAAAATATAAGACAAAATACAAACCTGTAAAAAAAGTTTTAGAAGAAGAACTCAGAAGGTTTAGTGAGGTTAATAAAATAATGGGAATTTCTGCTGCTATATTTAGAAAAGACGAATATGTAACGGAAAGAGATTTAGATGCAATAATTGACATATTTGTTGAAATGGAATTTTATGCTAGTGGTAAATCTAAAGATAAAGAAAGTAATGTATGGAGCGTTAGCTTTGTAAATGATCATTGGAGAGAGGTGTGGGATAGGCCAAAATATGTATATGATGAGTTTAGAAATGATAGTGCAATAATATATTTTTACGAGGACTCAAAAGAGGCATTAAATAGTTATGTTCCGATTTTGGGTAAGGTATCAACATGTTTTTTGATTTTTGAGAATATAGCATATAGAGAAATTATGATGCTTGAATTTTTACATAGATACTTTAGTGTGTTTCCTGAAGATATATTTTGGGTAGATTATTTTTATACAAAGAGTGATATAGATAAGGTATATGCAAAACTGCCATGGAATGAATTATGGGCGTATGAGGATCCTAAAACATTCTAAATTATACTATTGATATTTTTTATGAGGAGCTGTTTTATATCTAACAGCTCTTCTTTACTAAAAAAGTTGATAAACTTGTAGATTGGTTTAGAGAAGCTATAGATGAGATGATAGAAGAAGGGGAATACATAGAAATGAAAAAGTATGGCCGGCAGACAAAATACCGCCTTGCTATATAAGGGAATTATATTGATAAGATTTGAGGAGATAAAGGAGATTTTTTATAATGTGGCGTGCAGGTATATTAAGAAAAAGAATAAGAGCTAATAAAGAAGACATGGAAAAGGTCATAAACATTTTAATGTCAATAGGATATACACATTGTTCGATTTATGACTTAAATGATAATTACAGTTTGTCTGCAAGTACACTTGAAGAGGATGATGAAAGTAATATAAAAAAAAGAGTCTACAACATGCATTTAAGTATGTCTATGGTGGAGATAGATATAGAAGGGCGTTATAAGTTTTTTTATCCAAGAGAAAATTGCTATTATTATGCATATATTTACTTTGATTACATTAAAGGAACAGAATTGATAATATCGGAGTTTTTATATAGATATTTTAAACTCTTTCCGGAGGATATTTTCTTAAGTGAGTCAGGATGTTTTTATACAAAAGAAGATATTGAAAAAGCATACTGTAATAAAGACTCAAATTGGATATATTACAGTCCGGATGCTTTGTAAAAAGATCTCTTGTGGCAGCAGTATAAGAAGGGGATGTATATATGATATGTGAGGGAAGAATATTAGAAAAATTTGAGAGAAAAAGTATAACTGTTGATTGCAGGATGCTAAAGATACTTGATGCTATGAACTACCATAGAATAGTGACAATAGATAAAAGTGATGGTAGTCTTATACTGTTTAAGGAAGATAATGAATACGATTTTTTTGATGAAAAAGATCCTGCGCCAATTATTCAAATTTATGCTTATTTAGGTATAAAGGAGGTTTTCACAAGAAAATCAAGAAAAAATGAGCTTGTTACCTTTTTTCGCTTTCCGGATATGATTGGAAAAGAACTTATCATATTGGAAATAGTACACAGATATATGGAAGAATACCCAAATACCGCATTCTATGTTGATAACGGTTATACATTCAGAAAACATCATATTGATGCAATATATAATATGCCTGAACCGGATGCGGAGTGGATTTATAAAAGCCCGGATACGTATATAAAAGGATAATGTAGATAAGTTATATGCTTAACAGGACTATTTTTGTGGCAGCAGTATAAAAGGGAGAATTATATATGATATGTGAGGGAAGAATATTACAAAAATCTGAGGGCAGAAAAACATCTATCGGTGTCAGCATGTGGAAAATACTTGATGCTATGAACTACAATAGAAGATTGATGATAGGTAAAAGAGATTATGATATTATACTGTCTAAAGAAGACAGTGAATATGATTTTTTTGATAAAAAAGATCCTGCACCAATGATTCAGATTTATTCTTATGTAGATATAAAAGAGATTTTCATAAGAAAGTCAAGGAAACAGGGGCTTGAGACCTTCTTTCGTTTTCCGGATATGATTGGAAAAGAACTTATCATATTGGAAATAGTACACAGATATATGGAGGAATATCCAAATACCGCATTCTATGTTGATAACGGTTATACATTCAGGAAACATAATATTGATGCAATATATAATATGCCTGAGCCTGATGCAGGGTGGATTTACAAAAATCCTAATAAATACAAAAGAAGAGTAAATACTAAAAAATAATTTAGGGAGGATATTAAGGTAATGGGAGCATCAGGATGGATGTTTAGGAAAGGTGAATATGTAACAGAAAAAGACTTGGATATAATAATTGATATATTTACTGAAATGGTATTTTATTCAAGTAATAAGTTGAATATTAGTTCAGGTGAAAGAGTACATACAACTGTGAGTTTTTTTAATGATGAGTTGGTAAGAAAGTGGGATGAGGACGAACTTGATTCTTTAGATGATAATGACCATATTAGAATTTACTTCTTTCCTAATATGGAAATGAAGTATGGCAAATATATTCCAAGCATGGGAGAAAAAGTACCTGCTTTTATTTACTTTGAAGATATTTCAGGTAGAGGCAGATTATTACTGGAATTTTTGCATAGATATTTTAAATTGTTTCCGGAAGATGTATTTATGGAAATGCACTTTTATACAAAGGATGATATAGATAAGTTATATGTGAAGGTACCATGGAATGAGACTTGGATGTATGAGGATCCCGCTACATTTTAACAAATATTTTTGAAGAACTTGAGGAGATATTAAAGTGATGGCAACATCAATGAGACTTTTAAGAAGTGAAATTCACCCTGATTATATAAGAATAGAAGAGATAATAAATATTTTTGTGTCGTTAGGTTATGCAAGATTTAGTATACAGGATGAAACAGATGTTTATATATTAACAATAGCTATGCCGATTACTGATGATGAGTTGGTTAATTCAGAGAACTTTAAAAAGAGTACAATTATTTATATCGATTTAATAGAGAATGATAAGGAAATGTTTTATTGTCCCAAAACTTGTAAAAAATATTACTCTTATTTATTTTTTGAAAATGTTAGCTCTATAGAAATAATAATATTGGAATTTTTACATAGATATTTTGAACTTTATCCGGATGATATATTTTGGGACTGTGATAAGTTTTTTTATACTAAAAAATACATAGATAAAATATATTCAAAAACTTATGATCCTAATTGGTTATATATTAGTCCGGATAGTTTTTAAGTTAGAGGGAGCAGATAATGATATATGAGGGTAGGATATTAAATAAAAGCTGTATAGAGAAAAGATTTATTGCGTATAAATTTGTAGATATATTGAGAGAACTTGGATATATTAAATATATAGTTCTTAAAAAGGAAACTACAGATCTGATATATATAAAGAAAGGAAATGATAAATTTTTTTTTAATAAGAATGATACTTCATCTTTATTAAATGTATATGCATACAAAGAATGTAAAGAGATTCCGACTGAAAAAGCAGAGAGTGCAGAACTTGAAACTTTTTTCAGATTTACAGATATAATTGGCAGAGAGTTAGTTATACTTGAAATATTACATAAATATATGGAAAAGTATAGCGATGCTATATTTTATGTAGATAATGGACTTTATTTTACAAAGCAAGATATAGATAGAATTTATAATTTAAAAGAACCGGATTCAGAATGGATTTACAAAGATCCTGATACATATAAAGAGAAAAGTAAATAATAAAAATATTAATTTAGGGAGGATACTAAGATAATGGGGGTGCCAGCATCGTTATTTAGAAAAGGTGAATATCCAACAGAAAAAGACTTGGATATAATAATTGATATATTTACAAAGATGAAGTTTTATGCAGGTGGCAAAGATAAAGAAAAATTAAGTACAGGCGAAAGTTTCAGTATCAGCTTTATCAATGATCATTGGAGCAGAAAGTGGGATGATGACGAGTATCAATGGGATTCACTGGATGATAATGATAACATTATAATTTATTTTTATCCAAAGCCGAAGGAATCACATGAATATTATATTCCAAGTATGGGAGAAACAGTGCCAAGTTATATTATTTTCGAGGATATATCAGGTAGAGAAAGACTTTTGTTGGAATTTTTTCGTAGATATTTTAAGCTTTTTCCTGAGGATGTATTTATGGAGGAGTACTTTTATACAAAGGATGATATAGATAAGTTATATGCAAAACTACCATGGAATGAATTATGGGCGTATGAAGACCCTAAAACATTCTAAATTATACTATTGATATTTTTTTAAGAGGAGCTGTTTTATATCTAACAGCTCTTCTTTACTAAAAAGTTGATAAACCTATAGATTGGTTTAGAGAAGCTATAGACGAGAATGATAGAAGAAGGGGAATACATGGAAATGAAAAAGTCTGGCCGGCAGACAAAATAACGCATTGCTATGTAAGGGAATTAAATTGATAAATAGATTTGAGGAGATAAAGGAGATTTTTAATAATGTGGCGTGCAGGTATATTAAGAAAAAGAATAAGAGCTGATAAAAAAGACATGGAAAAAGTTATAAACATTTTAATGTCAATGGGATATACACATTGTTCGATTCATGATTCAAATGATCTTTACTGGTTGTCTGCAAGTATACTTGAAGATGATGATGAAAGTAATATGAAAAAAAGAGTTTATTATCCGGATGTAAGTATGTTCCTGGTGGAGAGAGATAGAGAAGGGGTGTATAAGTTTTTTTATCCAAGAGAAAATTGCTATTATTATGCATATATTCACTTTGATGACATTAAAGGAAGAGAATTGATAATATCGGAGTTTTTATATAGATATTTTAAACTCTTTACTGAGGATATTTTCTTAAATGAGTCAGGATATGTTTATAGAAAAGAAGACATTGAAAAAGTATACTGTAATAAAGACTCAAATTGGATATATTACAGTCCGGATGCTTTGTAAAAAAGCTCTCTTGTGACAGCAGTATAAGAAGGGGATGTATATATGATATGTGAGGGAAGAATATTAGAAAAATTTGAGGGCAGAAGTATAACTCTTGAGTGCAGGATGTGGAAAATACTTGATGCTATGAACTATCATAGAAGAGTGATGATAGGTAAAAGAGATTGTGATCTTATATTGTCTAAGGAAGATAATGAATACGATTTTTTTGATGAAGAAGATCATGCACCAATGATTCAAATTTATGCTTATGTAGATATAAAGGAGGTTTTCACAAGAAAATCAAGAAAAAATGAGCTTGTTACCTTCTTTCGCTTTCCGGATATGATTGGAATAGAACTTACCATATTGGAGATAGTACACAGATATATGGAAGAATACCCAAATAGCGCATTCTATGTTGATAACGGTTACACATTCAGAAAACATCATATTGACGCAATATATAATATGCTTGAGCCTGATGTAGGGTGGATTTATAAAAGCCCGGATATGTATAAAAAAGGATGATTCTGGTCAGGACAAACAGATAGTATTGGAGGAATGGATGTTGCGAAAAAATAGCAAAAAATAAAGGAGGAGTTACATTAGAATCTACGATTGATGATACGAATATTGTAATGCCTGAATGGGATTTTAATGCTCCTTCAAGTGTAACAGCTTGGGAGGAAGCTTCGAATGTTTACGCAGAGCAAGTATCTGGTGAAATAAGAGCTGTAGTTGGTAGCGAACTAAGACCAGGAAATATTTGGGAAAATATCGAATTACCAAGATTGAAGGCCAATCCAAATGTTACTAAGATTACAACAATAGATCCTAAAACAGGGGTAGAAAAAATTATATTCGAGAGGTAGAAATGAAAATTACAGGAACAAGATCAACAATTACTTTTGATTTAGAGAATGGTTTCCTCTTAAAAGCACAAGGAGAATTGTTGATTAATAAAAAATTTGTTGTTTATAAAGATAGTATGACACATTGGGAACCCCCTCATGAAAATCTTCCGATAACTCCAAGAGAAATAGACAATATTATTAACATGGCTAAAAAAATGGAGAGCGATCAAACTATTCGATTGAACTTTATATAATTATGTTGAACTCTATATATTCTAAGTAAACCTGTGGCAATAGATATCCCTTATGATTCAATTAAGAATTTGAAAGTTCCATGGGGAGAATTTACAATTAGAAAATTAGGAGGCAATTAAAATGAGTTTAACTAAAATAACTTGGGAGGAGTTTGATACCTTTGAAAAGATTGAATCACCAAAAGGATATGATTTTCGAACACATGAAGGAAAATACTACACTTTTGGTGAGTTTGGAGTAGCTTCAGTTCGTCGTATCTTTGAGATTAATCCTTCTGATTTTAACGAATATTTATTAGGTAGGAGAACGGCACGTGAAATTGATTTTAAAGCGGAGAACGATCGTTGGCCACCGACGGAAGAAGGAAAGAAAGCTAGTGAGAAACGATTCATAGAAGAGAGTCCTACATCATTAATTGATTTACCTGAAACTACAGAGTTATTTACTAAGGAAGAGCTTGAAAGATTAATTCCAATTGCTGAGCAAATGTGGATTGACTGGAGAGGCAAACTTCCAGATTATTATGTATCACCACTTAAGTAACAGATATATACAATGATACCAACGAGATCTTCACTCTTAAACGAGTGGTGAAGAGGATGGTGGATGATTTTGAAAAAGATAACCCAGGATTTTTTTATAATCCATCTAAGACGTTTATTGATTTGTACATGAAATCAGGCTTCTATATCGCAGAACTCGTTAAGCGATTATATAATAGCAAATGTCTGAAAAATACATTTCCAAATTTTGAAGAACGTTTAAAACGTATCCTAGAAAATCAAGTTTGTGGATTTGTGCCTTCACCATTTATCTATAATATTTCCACTAATTTTATCTTTGGAAATCTTTCTCGAGATATTAGTAGAAAGAACTTTGTTCTAGAAGATACCATCCCTGCGGCTAAAGAAGGGAAACTACAAAAATTGGTAGATAAATATTTTGAGTAGAAGAGTAATTGTTTATCAAGTATGTTTGTAAGTTCAGTACTGAAATCAGAGTCTCTGGTAGTGGTAGTAAAAGGCTTAATCCATTGGGCTTTAATACCCATTTCACGCATATATTTGCCTACAGTGCGCTCAGTAATAGTTTCACCTGACTTACGAAGTTCTTTGGTTATTTTAGGAGCACCATAGTTTTGTTTTGAAGCATCATAAATAAGCCGGATATTCTTCTTAATAGCTTCCTTCCTCTGAATAGCAGAAGATATTTTTCTATTAAGAAAAGAACGATATCCGGATCGAGACACACCCAAAAATTTAAGCATTCCGGAAGTAGAGACACGGTGCCCATTTACTTTAGCTGCCTCTACCTTTGCAGAAACCTCTGTATAGATAGCAATAGTTAACTTTTCCCCAGAATGCTTATGGCTTTTTTTAGTACATCAAGAGCATCCTGAGCATCACGTAGCTCACGTTTGAGGAGAGCTATTTCTTTTGCATCATCAGATTGATAGTTACCTGAGCCACGAACGGGAATGTCACCATCATTATTACGAAATTGACTTTCCCATTTGGCAAGTGTACTAACACCAATGCCAAGATTCTTGGCACATTCAACTTGAGTAAGATCCGGATGTTCATTTCGATAGTTGATAGCATCCAGCTTAAACTGTTTTGAGTGATGGTTTCTTTTACTTGACATAATGAGTTCCTCCTAAGGTTTATTATATAACAAATAAGGAAATATCTCATTTTGTTTTGTACTAAATATATTCTAACACCAACATCATCTGAATGTGGATAAGCTAAGAGAAGAGGTAGCAAAAGGAGGACTTGTTTTAGATTGGATAAACGAAGTCATAGACAAAATCTATGTTTATGATAAGAATACGGTTGAGATTGTTTGGAGATTTGAGGAAGGTGATGAAAAAGATGGATAAAAAAGACGAGATGATGCTTGTAAATCATGAATCCCTTGTAAAAAAGATTTATATTATTAGGGGACAGAAAGTTATGCTTGATTTTGAACTGGCAGAGATTTATGGGTATGAAACAAAAGCTTTTAATCAGCAAGTAAAAAGGAATATTGAAAAATTTGATGAAGATTTTATGTTCCGATTAACTGACGAGGAAGTATCTGAACTTTCAAGGTCACAAAATGTGACCTTGAATAAGAGTGCAGGAAGAGGTAGTAATATTAAGTACAATCCTCATGCTTTTACCGAGCAGGGAATCTATATGCTGATGACAGTTCTCAAAGGAGAGCTTGCGGTCAAGCAGAGTAAAGCTCTGATTAGTACCTTTAAGAAGATGAAAGACTACATCGTAGAAAATCAAGGGTTGATTGGGAAAAGAGAGTTTTTACAGCTTTCGATGCAGATCACAAGTAATGTCGTGGAAATGCAGGATTTAAGACGAGATTTAAGAGATGTGGAAGATCAGGTAGCAGAAGTGATGGACACCTTAAATAACGTGGTGCATAAATCTGAGCTGTCTGATTTGATTCTCGACCTTAGCAATCCACAGCTCAAATATGGATTTTTACTTTTGAATGGACAGCCGGTCGAAGCGAATCTTGCTTATAAGGACATTTACAGCATAGCGAAAAAGAGTATTTATATCGTCGATAACTACATCGGAGTGAAAACCTTGGTCTTGTTAAAAGATGTCCCTTCATCGGTAAAGGTCATTATATTCAGTGATAACATCGGCAAAGGACTTCATACCCTTGAATATCAGGATTTTTGTAAGGAGTATCCGTTTAGAAAGATAACATTCCAAAAATCCGGTGGAGAGTTTCATGACAGATACATTATTATCGACTGGAATACCGAACATCAGAGAATCTATCATTGTGGAGCATCTTCCAAAGATGCAGGGCAAAGAATCACAAGCATAACGGAAGTGGTCGATCAGATGATTTATACAGACCTTATCAATAACCTATTGAAAAATCCGGTGTTGAAGTTAAGATAGAAGTGAAGCAGATTGGAAATTTAATAAAATGTATCCAATACTTGACACAAGGGCAGTAAAGAAAAAGATAAATTAAGTACAGGCGAAAGTTTTAGTATTAGTTTTATTAATGATCATTGGAAAAGAAAATGGGATGATGACGATTATCAATGGGATTCGTTTGATTATAATGATAATATTATAATTTATTTTTATCCGAAGCCAAAAGAATCACATGAATACTATATTCCAAGTATGGGAGAAACAGTGCCAAGTTATATTATTTTTGAGGATATATCAGGTAGAGAAAGACTTTTGTTGGAATTTTTTCGTAGATATTTTAAGCTTTTTCCTGAGGATGTTTTTATGGAGGAGTACCTTTATACGAAGGATGATATAGATAAGTTATATGCAAAACTACCATGGAATGAATTATGGGCGTATGAAGACCCTAAAACATTCTAAATTATACTATTGATATTTTTTTAAGAGGAGCTGTTTTATATCTAGCAGCTCTTCTTTACTAAAAAGTTGATAAACTTATAGATTGGTTTAGAGAAGCTATAGACGAGGTGATAGAAGAAGGGGAATACATGGAAATGAAAAAGTATGGCCGGCAGACAAAATAACGCCTTGCTATGTAAGGAAATTAAATTGATAAATAGATTTGAGGAGCTAAAGGAGTTTTTTAAATAATGTTAGATACAGGTATATTAAGGAAAAAAGTAACAGCTAATAAAGAAGACATGGAAAAAGTCATAAACATTTTAATGTCAATAGGATATACACATTGTTCGATTTATGACTCAAATGATTTTTACAGTTTGTCTGCAAGTATACTTGAAGAGGATGATGAAAGTAATATAAGAAAAAGAGTTTATAATATGCATTTAAGTATGTTCCTGGTGGAGAGAGATAGAGAAGGGGTGTATAAGTTTTTTTATCCAAGAGAAAATTGCTATTATTATGCATATATTTACTTTGATGACATTAAAGGAAGAGAATTGAAAATATCGGAGTTTTTATATAGATATTTTAAACTCTTTCCTGAGGATATTTTCTTAAATGAGTCAGGATATGTTTATACAAAAGAAGACATTGAAAAAGCATACTGTAATAAAGACTCAAATTGGATATATAACAGTCCGGATGCTTTGTAAAAAGATCTCTTGTGGCAGCAGTATAAGAAGGGGATGTATATATGATATGTGAGGGAAGAATATTAGAAAAATTTGAGGGCAGAAGTATAACTCTTGAGTGCAGGATGTGGAAAATACTTGATGCTATGAACTATCATAGAAGAGTGATGATAGGTAAAAGAGATTGTGATCTTATATTGTCTAAGGAAGATAATGAATATGAATTTTTTGATGAAGAAGATCCCGCACCAATGATTCAAATTATTGCTTATGTAGATATAAAGGAGGTTTTCACAAGAAAATCAAGAAAAAATGAGCTTGTTACCTTTTTTCGCTTTCCGGATATGATTGGAAAAGAACTTATCATATTGGAAATAGTACACAGATATATGGAAGAATACCCAAATACCGCATTCTATGTTGATAACGGTTATACATTCAGAAAACATCATATTGATGCAATATATAAAATGCCTGAACCGGATGCGGAGTGGATTTATAAAAGCCCGGATACGTATATAAAAGGATAATGTAGATAAGTTATATGCTTAACAGGACTATTTTTGTGGCAGCAGTATAAAAGGGAGAATTATATATGATATGTGAGGGAAGAATATTACAAAAATCTGAGGGCAGAAAAACATCTATCGGTGTCAGCATGTGGAAAATACTTGATGCTATGAACTACAATAGAAGATTGATGATAGGTAAAAGAGATTATGATATTATACTGTCTAAAGAAGACAGTGAGTATGATTTTTTTGATAAAAAGGATCCTGCACCATTGATTCAGATTTATTCTTATGTAGATATAAAAGAGATTTTCATAAGAAAGTCAAGGAAACAGGGGCTTGAGACCTTCTTTCGTTTTCCGGATATGATTGGAAAAGAACTTATCATATTGGAAATAGTACACAGATATATGGAAGAATATCCAAATACCGCATTCTATGTTGATAATGGTTATACATTCAGGAAACATAATATTGACGCAATATATAATATGCCTGAGCCTGATGTAGGGTGGATTTACAAAGGTCCTGATACATATAAAGAGAAAAGTAAACATTAAAAAAATCAGGGAGTACATTAAGATATGGGAGCATCAGCATCGTTGTTTAGAAAAGGTAAATATGTAACAGAAAAAGACTTGGATATAATAATTGATATATTTACCAAGATGAAGTTTTATTCAAGTGGCATAGATAAAGAAAAATTAAGTAAAGGCGAATGTTTTAGTATTAGCTTTACTAATGATCATTGGAGAAGAAGATGGGATGATGACGATTATCAATGGGATTCGTTGGATGATAATGATCATATTATAATTTACTTCTATCCTAATGTGGAAATGAAGTATGGCAAATATATTCCAAGCATGGGAGAAAAAGTACCTGCTTTTATTTACTTTGAAGATATTTCAGGTAGAGGCAGATTATTACTGGAATTTTTGCATAGATATTTTAAATTGTTTCCGGAAGATGTATTTATGGAAATGCACTTTTATACAAAGGATGATATAGATAAGTTATATGCGAAGTTACCATGGAATGAAACTTGGATGTATGAGGATCCTAAAACATTCTAAATTATACTATTGATGTTTTTTAAGAGGAGCTGTTTTATATCTTAACAGCTCTTTTTTACTAAAAAAGTTGATAAACTTATAGATTGGTTTAGAGAAGCGATAGGCGAGATATAAGAGCTATGTACGGGCATTCCGTACCGATGCATATAGTAAAGGAAAAGAAGATTCCGCCTGATAAATTATATCATGGTACTGCAAGGAGATTTATTGAGAGCATAAAAAAGAACGGGCTTTTACCTATGAGTAGACAATACGTGCATCTGTCAACTGATATAGATAAAGCAAAAAAAGTAGGGCGTAGGCGTGATGACAGCCCCTGTATATTGGAAATTGATTCTAAGAGAGCATATGAGGACGGAGTGGTATTCTATCACGGAAATGAAAAAGTATGGCTGGCAGATAAAATACCAACGTGTTATATAAAAGAATTATATTGATAAGATTTGAGGAGATAAAGGAGTTTTTAAATAATGTGGAGTGCAGGTATATTAAGGAAAAAAGTAACAGCTAATAAAGAAGACATGGAAAAAGTCATAAACATTTTAATGTCAATAGGATATACACATTGTTCAATTATTGACTCAAATGATTATTACAGTTTGTCTGCAAGTATACTTGAAGAGGATGATGAAAGTAATACAAGAAAAAGAGTCTACAATATGTACTTAAGTATGTTCCTGGTGGAGATAGATATAGAAGGGAGTTTTAAGTTTTTTTATCCAAGAGAAAACTGCCATTATTATGCATATATTTACTTTGATGACATTAAAGGAAGAGAATTGATAATATCGGAGTTTTTATATAGATATTTTAAACTCTTTCCTGAGGATATTTTATTGAACAAGTCAGGATATGTTTATACAAAAGAAGACATTGAAAAAGTATACTGTAATAAAGACTCAAATTGGATATATTACAGTCCGGATACTTTGTAAAAAAGATTTAAATGAGTTAGAAAGGTTATTAAAATAATGAGTGAATCAGCAGCTATATTTAGAAAAGGTAGATATGTAACAGAAAAAGACTTAGATATAATCATAAACATATTTAAGGATATGAATTTTGTTGCCCGTGGGAAAAGTGAGTTAGATGAAAAAGATAGTGGTTGGGTTTTAAGTTTTGTAAATGATGACTGGATAAAAAGGTGGGAAGGATACTATTATCAAGAAAATTGTATGGATTATAATGATCATATAATAATTTATTTTTACAAAAATGCAAGGGATTCATTTTTTGAATATATTCCAAGTATGAAACAATATACACCATATTATCTTTTAGTTGACAATATGCTCAGAAGGGAAAAAACATTATTAGAGTTTTTGTATAGATATTTCATACTGTTTCCTGAAGATGTATTTTGGGGAGATTATTTTTATACAAAGGATGATATAGATAAGGTATATGCAAAAGTACCATGGAATGAAAATTGGTGCTATGAGGATCCCGGCACATTTTAGATTATACTTCGTAGTATAAGTTTTTTAAAGAAGAGCTGCTTTATATCATATAGCTCCTCTTTACTAAGAAAGTTGATAAATTTATAAATTGTAGTAATTCATTCATTTACAATTGAAAAGCTTCTTTCAGAAATAATAATCCGTTTGGATTACAAGAAAGATATCCGGACAGAAAGTTGGTTCCCTTTGCAAGAAGAGGTGACAATGATGATATAGTTTACTGTGATATCGACAAAGACGGAAGGGTACAAAGAATCCATGATTTTGCAAGTTCAGGATGGGAACAGAGAAAGTATTATTTTGAAAGGGCTAAATCTAAAGGTTATGTAGTGGGAAGCGATGAATATATTGATGAAATTATAGCCTATGTGCAACCAAGAGATATACCTCCAAGTGTTGTTGAAAATGCAATATTATCAACAAAACCATTTATAGGAAATAAACCAGGCACTCTTACATACATAACGGATGATATAAAGGTGATTACAGATTTTTCGGGTAAAGTTATTACGGTTATGAAACAATAGGAGAGATAAGATATGTATACAAGCATACTTGTAAACGAATTTGATTTATTAAGTTTTTTTGAAAGCAATCCATCATTTATTGGTGAAGAAGATGCTGGTGAGTGTAGATATATTTATGTTAGAGATAACTTTAAAATTTCTATTTTCATATCTATTTATGAGATGTGTGTTTCTGTATACATTGGATATAATAATAATGTTTTGTATAGGGAGAAAATTGATAATATTGTAGAAATTATCAAAATAGATGAAGCAACACTTAGAATAGTTGGACTTTTAGAAAATATAGTTTTAAATAAGTTTCCACAGATATCTGCTATTATAGAGAATAAGGAAACTAACCATAATAGTGATACTAAGACTTCAATAATATCTATATTATTTGATGAATTTGATTTTTTTGAATTTTTTGAATCAGATCCTACAGTCATTGGGACTGAGAAAGATGGTAGATTACAGTATTTCTATCAAACAGAAGATTTTAAAATGATTTTTGATTTATCGATATATGAACATAAAGTCAACATATCAATTTCTCACAATAATAATATAGTGTATAGTGAGCAGTTCAACTCGGTTGAAGAGATTAGAAAAGTGGATGCCGATACACTAAGAATGATAACAGAGGATAAGTGGATAATTGTAAGAAAGTGGTCACAAATTTCTGTACAAGTTGAAGATAGGCCGGAATAAAATTATTCCGAGACAATGAGAATTAGGGAGGATATTAAGGTAATGGGAGCATCAGCGTCAATGTTTAGAAAAGGTAAATATGTAACAGAAAAAGACTTGGATATAATAATTGATATATTTACAGAAATGGGATTTTATTCAAGTAATAAGTTGAATATTACTTCAGGTGAAAGAGTATATTCAACTGTGAGTTTTTTTAATGATGAGTCGATAAGAAAGTGGGATGAGAACGAATTTGATTCATTAGATGATAATGACAATATTATAATTTACTTCTTTCCTAATGTGGAAATAGAGCTTGGAGAATATATTCCAAGTATGGGAGAAGAAGTACCGGATTACCTTAACTTTGAAGATATTTCAGGTAGAGGCAGATTATTACTGGAATTTTTGCATAGATATTTTAAATTGTTTCCGGAAGATGTATTTAGGCGAAGTCACTTTTATATAAAGGATGATATAGATAAGTTATATGCGAAGGTACCATGGAATGAGACTTGGATGTATGAGGATCCTAAAACTTTTTAAAGTAATCAAAGAGTAAATTTATAAAAAGGTATGAGGAATAGAAAGTATTATGAATTTGAAAATTATTAATATCTGTACGTTCGGCTATGATAGATTTGTTGATACTGAAATGGAGGACAAAAATAAGATTATAGTACATTTTTTGGAATATGAAGAATATATAGATGATGGCAAGAAATCTGAACTAAGGTTTGTTGGAAATATAATAAAAGGTAAAATCAGAATAGATTTAGTAACAGGCTCTTATATTAAAAATGGTGAACTTATGTTTGAACAGCCACATAGACATTCCTCAGATATAAGAGCGACAGTAGAAGTAAAAAAGATTGTAAATGAATTTTCACTTTATGCCAAAACAAATATATGCGATGAGGAAATATTGGTTGAGTTTGAAAGTAAAGTAAAATATGGTGTTAATGATAGGATATATGTTGTCGGATCTTTGGAGTTTGATATCATATCCTAAATCAAGAAGTATGATTGGAAAAGAACTTATCATATTGGAAATAGTACACAGATATATGGAGGAATACCCAAATACCGCATTCTATGTGGATAACGGTTATACATTCAGGAAACATAATATTGATGCAATATATAATATGCCTGAACCGGATGCAGGGTGGATTTACAAAAATCCTGATACATACAAAAGAAGAGTAAATACTAAAAAATAATTTAGGGAGTACATTAAGATAATGGGAGCGTCAGCATCACTGTTCAGGAAAGGTGAATATCCAACAGAAAAAGACTTGGATATAATAATTGATATATTTAGAAAGATGAAGTTTTATGCAGGTGGTAAAGATAAAGAAAAATTAAGTACAGGCGAAAGTTTTAGTATCAGCTTCACTAATGAACATTGGAGAAGAAGATGGGATGATAACGATTATCAATGGGATTCGCTGGATGATAATGATCATATTATAATTTATTTTTTCCCGAAGCCAAAAGAATCACATAAATACTATATTCCAAGCATGGGAGAAACAGTGCCAAGTTATATTATTTTTGATGATATATCCGGTAGAGAAAGACTTTTGTTGGAGTTTTTTCATAGATATTTTAAGCTTTTTCCTGAGGACGTATTTATGGAGGAGTACTTTTATACAAAGGATGATATAGATAAGTTATATGCAAAACTACCATGGAATGAAATATGGGCATATGAAGATCCTAAAACATTCTAAATTATACTATTGATATTTTTTAAGAGGAGCTGTTTTATATCTAACAGCTCTTCTTTACTAAAAAAGTTGATAAACTTATAGATTGGTTTAAAGAAGCTATAGATGATATATAAGAGCTATGTACGGTCATTCCATACCGATGCATATAGTAAAGTAAACGAAGATTCCGCCTGATAAATTATATCATGGTACTGCAAGGAGATTTATTGAAAGTATAAAAAAGCAGACAATATGTACATCTGTCAGCCGATGTAGATACAGCAAAAAAAGTAGGACTTAGGCGTGACAAGAGTCCATGTATATTGGAAATTGATTCTAAGAGAGCATATGATGATGGAGTGGTATTTTATCATGGCAATGAAAAAGTATGGCTGGCAGATAAAATACCAACGTGTTATATAAGGAAATTATAAGTATTGACGCAATATATAATATGCCTGAGCCTAATGTATGGTGGATTTACAAACAGAAATATCTCACTTAAGTTTTTATCAGAAAGATATTAAAAAAGAAGTAGACCGGATTAACCATATCAAATATGTGGTAGGAGAAGTAAACAAAGAGTTTGATATAGACATCAATATTGAAATAGAGATAGTCTATCAAAAGGCAATCGCAAGAGGAGAAAATCCAAGTACCAGACTTGCCACTAAAGAATTTCAAAAGCAGATTGCCAAAGAAGATAGGCAAAAATCATGGACAAAGGATCATTACAAAAAGAAAGACAATAGCCATAGGGAAACTGAGAGATAGAAAAAAGCCTATATTTTTGGTATAATTATATCAATTAGAATGTGTTGAATATGCTAAAGACATGTGGTTACAGGCTGTTGACTTAAAAATATACTGGAGGTATTATTTTGTGGCCGAACAAAATAGAGAGATTGTAGTTATAGACGAAAATACAATAAAAAGCAAGATTTATTATATTCGAAATCAAAAGGTTATGCTTGATTTTGAACTTGCTGAAATATATGGTTATACAACTACAAGATTTAACGAACAAGTAAAAAACAATGCTGAAAAATTTGATGAAGATTTTATGTTCCAATTGACTAAGGCAGAGTTTGAAAACTTGATATCGAAAAAATCGACATCAAGTTGGGGCGGTCGTAGAAAATTACCTTATGCCTTTACGGAACAGGGAATTTACATGCTCATGACTGTATTAAGAGGAGAACTTGCTGTTAAGCAAAGTAAGGCTTTAATACGAATGTTTAAGCAGATGAAAGATTTTATTATCGAAAATCAAGACTTTATTGCTTCAAAAGAATTATTGCAAATAGCAGTACAGACAAACCAAAATACAAATGACATTATGCAGCATTCAAAGGAAATAACAAAGTTAGGGGATAAAATTAATACTTTAGCAACAAAGGAAGATTTGAAAAATGTGATGGATAATTTCATCGATCCGGACACATACAAGCACTTCCTGCTGATGAATGGAGATAAGATAGAAGCTGACCTTGCCTATACTAAGATATATAAATCTGCAAAGAAAAGTATTTATGTTGTAGATAACTATATCGGTCTAAAAACATTAGAACTTCTTAGAGCTGCAAAAGATGGTGTAGAAATCATAATATTTAGCGATAATGTGAAAAACAAGGATATGCTGACAAAAAATATCCTAAATGATTTTAGAAAAGATTACCCTAATATTAAGCTCAAGATGAAAGTGGCGGGTAAAAAGTATCATGATAGGTATATTGCAATAGACTATGACACGAAAAATGAGATGGTTTATCATTGCGGTTCATCATCAAAAGATGCAGGAAACAAAATATCAAGTATTACCAAGATAGAAGAATTAAATTTGTATATGTATCATTCCATGTTCGATGAATTACTAAAAAATACAGATTTGAAAATTTAATATAGGTGCATAATAAATAGTCACATACACTTACAAGGGCGGTAGAAGTAAAAATCTAACACCAGTCACAAATTTCTGTACAAGATAGGCTGGAATAAAATTATTCCGAGACAATGAGAATTAGGGAGGATATTAAGATAATGGGAGCATCAGGATCACTGTTTAGAAAAGGTAAATATGTAACAGAAAAAGACTTGGATATAATAATTGATATATTTACAGAAATGGGATTTTATTCAAGTAATAAGTTGAATATTACTTCAGGTGAAAGAGTATATTCAACTGTGAGTTTTTTTAATGATGAGTCGATAAGAAAGTGGGATGAGAACGAATTTGATTCATTAGATGATAATGACAATATTATAATTTACTTCTTTCCTAATGTGGAAATAGAGCTTGGAGAATATATTCCAAGTATGGGAGAAGAAGTACCTGATTACCTTTACTTTGAAGATATTTCAGGTAGAGGCAGATTATTACTGGAATTCCTGCATAGATATTTTAAATTGTTTCCGGAAGATGTGTTTATGGAGAAATATTTTTATACAAAGGATGATATAGATAAGTTATATGCGAAGGTACCATGGAATGAGACTTGGATGTATGAGGATCCTAAAACATTCTAAATTACACTCTTGCAATTTATCTTCATTTATGCTATCCTAAGATGTACTTTGTAACGAGTCTACTTTATGTAACCGTTAAATTTTTAAAAGAGGTGAATTATGAAACAGGGAATACATCCAAATTATTATCAGGCAACAGTAACTTGCAACTGTGGTAACACATTTGTAACAGGTTCAACAAAGGAAGATATCCACGTAGAAATTTGTTCTAAGTGCCATTCTTTCTATACAGGTCAGCAGAAATCAGCTCAGGCACGTGGTCGTATCGAGCAGTTTAACCGTAGATATGGTGTTAAGGCTGAATAATAAGATAAAGAAATACTATTTATTAGGGGGAGTCAGGCAGGTGTCTGGCTCTTTTTAAATAGATTACGGAGTAAATATGAAATATTCAGGAATAGGCGGACAGGCTGTTATAGAAGGCATCATGATGAAAAACGGTGACAGATATTCTACAGCTGTAAGAAAGCCGGATAAAACAATTGCGGTAATGGAAGATAAATATGAGAGCTTAACTACAAGAATGCCGATATTGGGACTTCCGTTCCTTAGAGGTATATTTTCATTTATAGACTCATTGGTTTTGGGAATGAAAACACTGTCATATTCAGCAAGCTTTTTTGAAGATGATGAGGATTCAAAGCCTTCAAAGTTTGAAGAAAAGCTGATAGCAATTTTTGGAGATAAGCTGGATAAAGTGATAATGGGTGTTACGATGTTTATTTCAGTAATAGCATCCATAGCTATTTTTATGGTCCTGCCGATGCTTCTCAGTAATATTATCAAGTTGAAAATTGATAATTACTATGTAATTGCAATTTTTGAGGGAATAATAAGAATTGCAATATTTATCTTCTATATAAAAATGATATCAAGAATGGAAGATATTAAAAGAACGTTTATGTACCATGGAGCGGAGCATAAATGTATAAACTGTATTGAACATGGTCTTGAGCTTAATGTGGAAAATGTTATGAAGAGCTCAAAAGAGCATAAGAGATGCGGTACAAGCTTTATTATCATCGTAATGATGATAAGTATACTTTTCTTTATGGTAATCAGAGTTGATACCATATGGCTTAGAGCGTTATCCAGAATTGTTCTTGTACCTGTTATAGCCGGAGTAAGCTATGAGTTTTTAAGAATTGCAGGAAGAAGTGATTTCTGGCTTGTAAATCTTATAAGTAAACCGGGACTTTGGATGCAGGGACTTACCACTAAGGAACCTACACCTGATATGGTTGAGGTAGCTATTGCAGCAGTTGAAAGGGTATTTGACTGGAGAGAGTACCTGGAGGAAAACTTCTGATATGAAATATATTGAAGTTTTTGATAAATATGTAAAGCTGTTGGAAGAAAAAAACTTCAAGGATGCAAAATCGAATATACTCCTGCTTATATACGAGATATTCGATTTTGATTTTTCAAAATGGACGATGTATAAGTATGATGAGATAGAGGATATATCAAAGCTTGATAAATTGAATGAATATGTGGAAAAAAGGCTTGGTCATATGCCTATACAGTATATTTTAAATAAGGCATATTTTTGCGGACTTCCACTCTATGTCAATGAGAATGTACTTATTCCGAGATTTGATACGGAAGTACTGGTTGAAGAAGTTTTAGCGCTTTCAAAAAAAGATAAGAGTAAAAGAATACTTGATATGTGTACCGGTTCGGGAGCTATAGCTATTGCATTGAAAAAGCTTGGAGAATTTGACAGAGTTGATGCTCTGGATATATCGGATAAGGCACTTGAAGTTGCAAAAAGAAATGCAAAAGAGCTGGATTTGGATATCAATTTTTTAAAGAGCGATATGTTTTCAAGCTTAACATCTGAAATTAAATATGATATCATAGTATCCAATCCGCCGTACATACAGAGCGATGTTGTAGATACTTTAGAAAATGAAGTAAAGGATTTTGAGCCTAGGCTTGCGCTTGACGGAGATGCTGACGGCATGAAATTTTATAAAATAATTGCCGAAAACTATGAGGACTATTTGGCAGACAACGGAGTATTGGCTCTTGAAATAGGCTATGATGAAGCGGATGATATAAGAGCTTTGTTTGAAGGCAAAAATGTAGTGATAAAAAAGGACCTGGCAAATTTAGACAGGGTAGCGATAATATACAGTTAAATAAAATAAATCATAAGAGGAAAAGATGTTTGATAATTTAGAAGATATAGTAGTACATTATGATGAAATCATGGCGGAGCTTGCAAGCGGCGATGTGGCAAATGATCAGAACAGATTCAGAAAGCTGATGAAGGAGCAATCGGATCTTGCGCCGCTGGTGGAAACTTACGGAGAATATAAAAAAGCAAAGCAATTACAGGTGGATGCACTTGAAATGCTTGAGATGAATGATGAAGAAATGAAGGAGATGGCAAAGGAAGAGCTTGCCGAGGGTAAGAGACTGGAAGAGGAACTTTCCGAAAAGTTAAAGATTTTGCTTTTGCCAAAAGATCCTAATGATGATAAGAATATAATGCTGGAAGTCAGAGCCGGAGCAGGCGGTGACGAGGCGGCATTGTTTGCTATGCAATTGTATCGTATGTACACTCATTATGCGGAATCTCAAAACTGGAAGGTCGAGATGATTGATGTTAATGAGAACGGTATAGGCGGATATAAGGAAGTAGTGGCAATGGTAAGCGGTAAGGGTGCTTATTCAAAGCTTAAGTATGAGTCGGGAGTTCACAGAGTACAAAGAGTACCTGAGACAGAGTCGGGCGGAAGAATACATACTTCTACAGCATCTGTTGCTGTAATGCCTGAGGCTGAGGAAGTTGATGTACAGATTGATATGAATGATGTCAGAATAGACGTTATGAGAGCCAGCGGAAACGGTGGACAGTGTGTCAATACTACAGACTCTGCAGTTCGTCTTACTCACTATCCCACAGGTATTGTTATCTACTCTCAGACAGAAAAGAGCCAGTTACAAAACAAGGAAAAGGCATTTGCACTTCTTAGATCAAAGCTTTATGAGATAGAGCTTGAGAAAAAGCAAAGTGCGGAAGCGGCTGACAGAAGAAGCCAGATCGGTACAGGTGACAGATCGGAAAAAATCAGAACTTACAACTTCCCACAGGGAAGAGTAACAGATCACAGAATAAATCTTACCTTATATAAACTTGATAAGATAATGAATGGAGACATTCAGGAACTTATAGACGGCTGTATTGCGGCGGATCAGGCTGCAAAACTTGCAAAACTTAATGAACAATAGGAGGCTATCATGGAAATAAAGGATTTAGATTGGGGAAATATAGGTTTCAACTACAGAATTACTGATTACAGATATGTCAGCAATTTTAAAGACGGAAAATGGGATGATGGAGAGCTTCTGACAGACTCAAATGTTACGATAAATGAGTCGGCAGGTATTTTACAGTATTGTCAGGAAGTTTTTGAAGGTTTAAAGGCATACAGAACAAAGGACGGACATATAGTTACATTCAGACCTGATCTAAATGCAAAGAGAATGCATGATTCAGCTAAAAGGCTTGAGATGCCGCCGTTTGATGAGGAGAGATTCCTTGAAGCGGTGGACAAGGTAGTACTTGCAAATGAAGCGTGGGTACCTCCTTTCGGTTCGGGAGCAACACTTTATATAAGACCTTATATGTTTGCTTCATCACCTGTAATCGGAGTTAAGCCGGCTGCAGAGTATCAGTTCAGAATGTTTGTAACACCTGTAGGCCCTTATTTTAAGGGCGGTGCAAAGCCTATCACAATTACTGTAAGTGAGTTTGACAGAGCAGCACCGAGAGGTACGGGACATATCAAGGCAGGGCTTAATTATGCTATGAGCATACATCCTCTTATGGAAGCTCATAGAAACGGATTTGATGAGAATATGTATCTGGATGCGGCTACAAGAACTTATGTCGAAGAGACAGGAGGCGCAAACTTTATCTTTATTACAAAAGATAATACGGTAGTTACACCGAAGTCAAATTCAATATTGCCTTCAATTACAAGAAGATCACTTCTTTATGTTGCAGAGCATTATCTTGGACTTAAGACAGAGGAAAGACCGGTTGCCTTTGACGAAATAAAGGAATTCAAAGAGGCGGGACTTTGCGGTACTGCAGCAGTTATTTCACCTGTAGGAAGAATCTACAGAGGAGAAGAAGTAATAAGCTTACCTGCCGGTATGGAAGGAATGGGTGAGATTACAAAGAAACTCTATGACACCCTTACAGGAATACAGATGGGCGAAATAGAAGCACCACAGGGATGGATAAGAAAAATAAAATAATGAAAAAGTTTAAAGTAAATATAAACAACGAAGTATTTGAATATGAAGAGAATACAAGTTATTTTGATATAGTAACGGAGCATAAGAAAAAGGCACTTTTAGTCAAGGTAGACTCTAAATTGCAGGAGCTGCATAAGACCTTAAAATCCGATATAAAACTTGAATTTGTTACTTTAAGTGATGCTATCGGGCGTTCCACATATGAAAGAAGTGCTGTACTTATACTTTTAAAGTCTATTAAAGATATATATGGTGAGAATATAAAACCTATTGTGGAATTTTCTACCGGAAACGGACTGTTTATCAGAATGAACGGTGAATCTGAGTTTGATATTGAAAAGATAGACAGCAGGATGAGAGAAATTGTCGATGAAAATATCAGAATAGAGAAGATGAGTGTTCATACCGATACTGCGATAAGGATATTTCATGATGCAGGTTTTTTTGAAAAGGAAAAACTTTTTAAGTTTAGAAGAGTGTCCAGAGTAAATATATATAAGCTTGAGGACTATATAGACTATAATTACGGCTATATTGTTTATTCGACAGGATTTGTAAATAAATTCAGCCTGACAAAATACAAGGACGGTCTTGTTCTTATCATACCTAAGAAGGATAATCCCGAAGTGGTGGAAGAGTTTGTACCTGAAGAAAAAATCTTTAATGAGCTTAATAATGCCAGTAAGAATGCTGAAGATATGGGAGTTGCCGATGTAGGTTCTCTAAATGAGATGATTGCAAACGGTATGACTAATGAAATGATCCTTATTTCTGAAGCATATATGGAAAAGAAGATTGGAGATATTGCGGATGATATCGTAAAAAGAGGCAATGTAAAACTTGTTATGATTGCAGGTCCGTCTTCATCAGGAAAGACTTCATTTTCACATAGACTCAGTATACAATTAAGATCTCACGGATTAAAACCTCACCCGCTTGAGGTGGACAATTACTTTAAGAACAGAGAAGATACACCGAGAGATGAACATGGTGAGCTTGACTTTGAATGTCTGGGTGCAATGGATATTGAAAAGTTTAATGAAGATATGTTGGCTCTTTTGAACGGGGAAGAAGTGGAGATTCCAAGCTTTAATTTCAAAATCGGGCAGAGAGAATACAACGGAAACTTCTTGAAGCTTGGCAAGGATGATATTCTCGTTATAGAGGGTATACACTGTTTGAATGATGAACTTTCATACAGATTGCCTAAGGACAGCAGATATAAGATATATATAAGTGCACTGACTCAATTAAATATAGACGAGCACAATCGTATACCTACTACAGACGGCAGATTACTCAGAAGAATGATAAGAGATGTCAGAAAGAGAGGCACTTCACCTACAAAGACAATTTCAATGTGGGATTCTGTAAGAAGAGGGGAAGAAAAGTATATTTTCCCATATCAAAGCAGTGCGGATGCCACTTTCAATTCGGCTCTAAACTACGAGATTGCGGTTATAAAGCAATATGTTGAGCCGGTATTATTCAGTGTACAAAAAGACAGCAAGGAATACCCTGAGGCAAAGAGACTTTTAAAGTTCCTTGACTATTTCCTCGGTATACCAAGTGATAATGTACCTTCGAATTCTATTTTAAGAGAATTTATAGGTGGAAGTACATTTAACGTATAAAAAAAATTCAAAAGGGGATGTCCGGAAGTAAAATCGCTTATTTCCGGGCATCCCCTTATCATTATTTAAATTTTGATACAAAATTTTGTATTTTCATTGTAGGTGAGAGACTCTTACCTATTGAAACATCATGGTTATATGAGTTTATAATAGCGGCTAGATACTTTGTCATATCTGCTTCAAGATACCATGGCTTTGTAAGAAGCTCCGGATTTCTGTAATGTACATTTGTAGTACAAACATAGTCTATAAGTCCTAGATTATGGAACTCATCAAATTTATCAAGACCGTTTGTGAAAAGTCCGAATGTAGCACAGATAATTATTCTCTTTGCGTTTCTCTTCTTAAGCTCTTTTGCAGTATCAAGCATACTTTCACCGGAAGAAATCATATCATCCATGATAATAACATCCTTGCCGTCCACACTGCTTCCAAGGAATTCATGAGCAACTATAGGGTTTCTGCCGTCGATTACCTTTGAATAATCACGTCTCTTATAGAACATACCCATATCTACACCAAGGTTATTTGCCAGATATACAGCTCTGTTCATAGCACCCTCATCCGGGCTTATGATCATCATATCGTCTTTATTTACCTTTAAATCCGGTACATTTGCAAATAATGCTTTTACAAACTGATATGTAGGCATGAAATTGTCAAATCCTGTAAGAGGAATAGAGTTTTGTACTCTCGGATCATGAGCATCAAATGTGATAATATTACTTACGCCCATATCCACAAGTTCCGCAAGTGCCAGAGCACAGTCAAGGGATTCTCTTTTTGTCTTTTTGTGCTGTCTGCTCTCATATAAGAAAGGCATGATAACATTGACTCTTTTTGCATTGGCAATACTTGCACTGATAATTCTCTTAAGATCCTGATAGTGATCGTCAGGTGACATATAATTTGTAAAACCGTTCAGCTTATAGCTGAGAGAGTGGTTTAATACATCCACCATTACAAATACATCTGTACCACGAACTGACTCTTTTATTATGCCCTTGGCTTCACCTGAACCGAATCTTGGACAGGCAATATCAAGAAGATAATTATCACAGTCATAGCCCCTGTAATGCAAGTCCATTTTACTGTTCATAAGCTCAGTAGTATCATTTCTTCTGAACTCAACAATATAATCATTGACTTTCTTGGCAAAATCATAGCAGCTTTCAAGAGCGGCAATCTTTAGAGGCGCTATAGGCAATTGATCTCTAAAAACAAAATCGTTTGGCATTTCTTTCTCCTAGGTACTTAAGACTTGTAAGAGTTATAAAAAATAAACTATTACAAATATTATTATTCATTTACGAAGATACTATACACTATTAAAAATATGAAGTCAACAATATAACTTTCAATCTCTTGACTATAAAAATTTGATTTTTAAATAGAAATTGTTTAAAAACTAACAATGTTATGTATACAATTTATTTCAAAAATTGAAAGAATGATTTCTTGCTGAAAGAGAGTATTTTTTAATGAATTTTCTTGTTATAATTCATCTATAAAATAATGATACTATAATTGGGAGGGAAATATATGAGAGTCATAGATGATTTAAATAAGGACTGGCTTTTCAAAAAGAATATTGAAGTCACCGACAAACTTATAATAGATGAGAGCTTTGATATGATCAATGTTCCCCATACCTATAACGGTTTTGACGGACAGGACGGCGGAAATGACTACTATAAAGGAAAAGCTGTATATGTAAAGAAGCTTATCAGACCGCTTGTATCACCTGAGAGTGATTTTATCTTAAATTTTGAAGGCGTAAATTCTATAGCAAGAGTATATATTGACGGTGAGTTTGTACAGGAGCATAGAGGCGGATATTCAAGATTCAGAGTTAATATCACGAGATTCTTTGAAAAAAAAGACGCTCTTATGCTGGCTGTAGAAGTGGATAATGCCAATCATTCCGATGTATATCCTCAGATGGCTGATTTTACATTCTATGGTGGTATATACAGAAATGTAAGTCTTATATCGGTGCCTAAGACAAGATTTGATATAGAATATTATGCAGGAAGCGGAGTTTCTGTTACTTCAAAGATAGACGGTGATGATGCAATAATTGACATTACCGCCTATGTAAAAGATCCGGACGAATCGGATATGGTAACGGTTGAGGTAAAAGATGGTGACAGTTATGAGGATGTAGGTTTTGTTGTCGCACCTGCAAAGAAGATAACAAAGCTGAGCATGAAGATAGATGATGCTCATCTTTGGAACGGTGTAGAAGATCCGTTCCTCTATAAATTGAGTGTAAAGCTTGTAAGACATAATGAAGTACTTGATAATGTAGAGGTAAATCATGGTATCAGAGAGTACTATGTAGACCCTGAAAAGGGATTTTTCTTAAATGGAAAGAGTCTACCTCTTAGAGGTGTGAGCAGACATCAGGACAGACTTGGAAAGGGTAATGCACTTGCAGAGCTTGACCATTTTGACGATTATGACCTGATAATGGACGTAGGTGCCAACAGTGTAAGACTGGCACATTATCAGCAGGATGATTACTTTTATGAGCTTTGTGACAGATACGGACTTGTAGTATGGGCTGAGATTCCTTTTATATCCGGAATGAATAAGGATCCAAAGGCACATGAGAATGCTATGGAGCAGATGAAAGAGCTTATTTATCAAAACTACAATCATAGCAGTATATGCTTCTGGGGAATTTCAAATGAGATAACGATTGCGGGAGATATTCCCGGACTTGCAGATAATTTGAGAGAGCTGGATGAACTTGTAAAGAGTATTGATAAAACAAGACTTACAACAATGGCTCAGGTATCAATGCTTCCTATGGATTCAGATCACAATCAGATCACAGATATACTGGCATACAATCTATACTTTGGATGGTATGGCGGAAAGTATACAGATAATGAAGTATGGTTTGATAAATTTAGAGCTATGCATCCAAACAGAGCTGTAGGACTTTCAGAGTATGGTTGTGAGGGTATTATAAGCTGGCATTCCAATACACCTGAATGTAAGGATTATAGTGAGGAGTATCAGGCACAGTATCATGAGCATATGGCAAAGCTTCTTGCTGAAAGACCTGAGATATGGGGCTCATATGTTTGGAATATGTTTGACTTCGGCTGTGATATGAGAGATGAAGGTGGTGTTAAGGGCAGAAACAATAAAGGTCTTGTAACCATAGACAGAAAAATAAAAAAAGACGCTTTCTATGTATATAAGGCATATTGGTCAGATGAGAAATTTGTTCACATCGCAAGCAAGAGATTTGCCATCAGAAGTGATGAAAAGATAAATATAAAGATCTATTCAAATATGGAAAAGGTAAAGTTGTTTGTAAACGGCACTGACCTTGGCGAAAAAGAAGGGAAAAAGACTTTTATATTTGAGAATGTAAGCCTTAATATGGGTGCAAATTATATAAAGGCGGTAGGCATAAGTGATGATGAAGAAATATCAGACAGAACCACATTTGTCAGAGAAAAGAAGCCTTTTGCCGGATATGTAAGACCTGCGGATGAAGAAGAAGCTGAAGAAGTTAAGAACCGGTTTGAGGATATGGACAAGGAAAGTCTTGATGTTAAAAAGATTGAGTACAATCCTGAATATTTCAGCATAAAGGATACTGTGGAAGATGTAGTCAGAAATGAAAAAGCAGGAGATATATTGGTATCTATTGTAAATCAATTTGGAACAATGAAGGTTAAAAAGAGCATGCTTGGTATAATGGGTGGCATGCTTGTAGAAGAAAAGTCTTCATTCTTCAGTCCTGATAAGGTGGATCCTGAACAGGTACTTGCACTTATAAATAAGAATTTGCAGAGAATAAAGAAATAAATATTTGTTTAAGAGGGCTGTTACCGTAAAAAGTAGTAGCTTTCTTTACTTTACAAACATATGTGAGATTGTTATTATAAGAGAGCAAGAGTAATGATTATGGTCATTTACTATTTACAAATGAATGGAGTAAGATGAATTTTCATATAATAAAGAGCGTTGCCAAAGGGTCTATAGCCGAGGAGATGGAAATAGAGCCGGGAGATAAGCTTATATCTATCGACGGCAATGAAATAAAAGATGTATTAGATTATAGATATTATATAAATGCCGAAGAGTTCACCATGGTGATTGAAAAGGCAAACGGTGAAGAGTGGGAGCTGGATATTGAAAATGACTATGAAGATATAGGACTTGAGTTTGAAGAGGGACTTATGAGCGATTATAAATCCTGTACAAACAACTGTATATTCTGCTTTATAGATCAGATGCCACAGGGAATGAGAGAGACGCTTTATTTTAAAGATGATGATTCCAGACTTTCCTTTTTACAGGGCAATTATGTAACACTCACAAATATGAAGGATGCAGATATAGACAGAATAATCAGATTTAATCTTGCCCCTATAAATATATCCGTACATACAACAAATCCTGAACTTAGAAAAAAAATGCTTCACAATCGCTTTGCCGGAGAATCACTCAGATATATAGATAAGTTATATGAGAAGAATGTTCCTATGAACGGACAGGTGGTTATGTGTCCGGGTTATAATGACGGCAAAGAGTTAAAGCGCACATTAAACGATTTATTAAAATATGCTCCTACAATGGAGAGTGTATCCGTAGTGCCGGTAGGTATTACAAAATTTAGAGACGATTTACCCAGACTGTCGCTTGTCGATAAAGCAAAAGCAATAGAGACTATAGAAATCATAGAGGATATTCAAAGAAAAGCTATGGAAAAATGTAATATGCATTTTGCACAGGCAAGTGATGAATTTTATCTGATTGCAGAAAGAGAAATGCCGGGTGAAGATACCTATGACGGATATATACAGCTTGAAAACGGAGTAGGGATGCTTAGACTTCTGAGTGAGGAAGTACAAGATGCGATAGAAACCTTGCAAATAGATAAAGAAGATATACAAAAGAAAGAAGTTATAAGTATTGCAACAGCCATTTTGCCTGCACATTCCATGAAGGAGCTTGCAAAAAAGATTGAAAAAAGGTTCCCTGCGAAGAAGATAAATTTCTATACTATAAGAAATGATTTCTTTGGAGAAAGAATCACTGTGGCAGGACTTTTAACCGGAGTTGATATAATAAATCAGTTAAAGGGTAAGGAACTTGGTGACAGATTATTATTGTCGGTAAATATGTTTAGAAGCGGAGAAGAGGTATTGCTGGATGATTTGACCAGAACCGATATTGAAAGAGAATTAAATGTCAAAACGGTTATTGTCGGTCAGTCAGGATATGATCTGGTTAATGCAATAGTTTCCGATAAGTATATAGAAGAAAATGCCTATAAGGCATATGAAAAAGGAGTTAATAATGAGTAAACCCGTAGTTGCCATTATAGGCAGGCCGAATGTAGGAAAATCTACATTGTTTAACGCCATAGCAGGGGAGCCGATTTCCATAGTAAAGGACACCCCGGGAGTGACAAGAGACAGAATATATGCTGATTGTACATGGCTAAATATGAATTTTACACTTATAGATACAGGCGGTATAGAGCCGGACAGCAGTGATATTATACTTTCACAGATGAGAGAACAGGCTGAGATAGCTATTGAGACGGCAGATGTAATTGTATTTATTACAGATGTGCGTCAAGGACTGGTGGATTCCGATTCTAAGGTTTGTGATATGCTTAGAAAATCAAGAAAGCCTGTTGTACTTGCTGTAAACAAAGTTGATTCAATGGCTAAATTCGGAAATGATGTATATGAGTTTTACAATCTTGGAATAGGAGATCCGATACCGGTATCAGCCGCATCCAGACTTGGAATAGGTGATTTGCTTGAGGCTGTGGCGGCACATTTTAAACATAAGGACACTGAGGATGAGGAGGATGATGACAGACCTAGAATTGCCATAGTCGGAAAGCCGAATGTAGGTAAATCATCTATTATAAACAGACTTACAGGTCAAAACAGAGTAATCGTATCGGATATTGCGGGTACTACCAGAGATGCCATAGACACTGTGGTTGTAAATAATAAACAGGAGTATGTTTTTATAGATACAGCAGGTCTTAGAAGAAAATCAAAGGTAAAAGAGGATATTGAAAGATATTCAATAATCAGAACTGTAACAGCTGTAGACAGAGCTGATGTGGTAATACTTGTCATTGATGCAAATGAGGGTGTTACAGAACAGGATGCAAAGATTGCAGGAATTGCACATGACAAGGGTAAGGGTATTATTGTTGCTGTAAATAAATGGGATCTTGTTGAAAAGGATAATAAGACTATTTATGAGTATACAAATAATATAAAGAGAATACTTTCATTTATGCCATATGCGGAGTTTGTCTTTATATCTGCACTAAGCGGTCAGAGACTTCAAAAGCTCTTTGAAATGATAGATATTGTCAGAGAGAATCAGACACTTAGAATACAGACAGGTGTATTAAATGAGATAATCTCAGAAGCTACAGTAATGCAGCAGCCGCCGTCTGATAAGGGTAAGAGATTAAAAATATTCTATACCACACAGGTAGCGGTAAAGCCGCCTACATTTGTTATTTTTGTAAATATAAAGCAACTTATGCATTTCTCCTATCAAAGATATTTGGAGAACAAGATTAGAGAGGCCTTCGGATTTAAGGGTACATCTATAAGATTTATTATCAGAGAAAGAGGAGAGGACGCCAAATAATGCTTAGAATTCTTCTGTTAATAATAGGTTATTTTATCGGAAATATTGAGACGGGATATATATTCGGAAAGCTCAATAAGATGGATATAAGAAATTACGGTTCAGGAAATGCAGGTGCTACAAATACTCTTAGGGTACTTGGTCCAAAAGCGGGACTTATAGTTTTTTTTGGAGATTTTTGTAAATCTTTGATCCCATGTTTGGTTGTAAGATATATTTTTAGAGATAATGTAAGTTTAAGTTATGTATACATGCTTTATATTGGACTTGGTGTGGTACTTGGTCACAACTTCCCTTTCTATCTTGGATTTAAGGGTGGAAAGGGAGTCGCTTCCACAGCAGGTATAATAATGGCTCTTGACTATAGAATTGCTTTTGTTTGTCTGGCTGTATTTATCTTGATAGTTGCTATAACAAGATATGTATCACTTGCATCGATAGTTGTAATGATTATTTTTATAGGTATGTCACATATGTTGGTAAAGACAAGCTATGGATTTACAGATGGAAGTTCTCCTATGGAGTTTAGACTTTTGATAGTTATTATCGGATTTTTATCAATATTTATGCATAGGGCAAATATTAAAAGATTACTTAGTGGGACTGAGAATAAAATAGGGAAAAAGGTGTGAAAATGAATATTTCAGTTATTGGTTCAGGTACTTGGGGTATGGCACTTGCAAGACTCCTATTTGATAACGGGCATAGTATAAAGGTATGGTCTGCAATTGAAAGCGAGATAAAGGAACTTAGAGAAACCCGTACACATAAAAATCTTCCGGGTGTTGTATTTGATGAAGCGATTCGATTTGAGACTGATTTGGAAGTTGCTATGGAAGGCTCCAAGATTTGTGTGCTTTCAGTACCTTCAATTTTCACAAGAAGTACTGCGAAAAGAATGGCACCGTTTTATGAAGAAGGACAAATCATTGTAAATGTTGCAAAGGGTATTGAAGAAAATACTCTTGAAATACTTACAGAGCAGATTTTGGATGAAATAAAGAATGCAAATGTAGCAGTACTTTCAGGGCCAAGCCATGCTGAAGAGGTGGTAAGACTTCTGCCTACTACATGTGTAGCCGGAGCAAATGATTTAAAGACTGCTGAGCTGATTCAGTCTGTATTTATGAGTCCGGTATTCAGAGTATATACTTCTACAGATATGTTGGGTATTGAGCTTGGCGGTTCACTAAAAAATGTTATAGCATTGGCGGCAGGTATCTCAGACGGACTTGGCTATGGTGACAATGCCAAGGCTGCTCTTATTACCAGAGGAATTGTTGAAATAAGCAGACTCGGTACAGCTATGGGAGCCAGAATAGAGACATTCTACGGGTTGTCAGGTATCGGTGATCTGATAGTTACCTGTGCAAGTAAGCACAGCAGAAACAGAAAAGCCGGTATGCTTATGGGACAGGGAAAGACCATGGATGAGGCTATGAAAGAAGTGGCAATGGTGGTGGAAGGCGTATATTCCGCAAAAGCTGCCAAGGCACTGGCAGATAAATATAATATCTGTATGCCTATTGTTGATGAGGTAAATGCCGTACTTTTTGAAAATAAGGATCCTAAGCAGGCGGTGGATGCACTGATGCTTAGAGACAGGATATCGGAGAGTATCAAGGGGATGTAAGATGAATAAAAATATAGATTACATGGCAACTAACTCGCTTGAGGATATAAAATCCTACCTTGGTACGGATTTAGAAGGACTCAGTGAAGAAGCTGTTCAAAAAAACAGGGAGAAGTATGGAGCAAATAAGGTAAAAAAGGAAAAGAAAAAGTCACTTGCCAAAAAGCTGGAGGAAGCTTTTATAAATCCTTTTACAGTCGTACTTGTTTGTTTAGCTGTTGTATCTACAGTAACGGATATTGTATTTCCGTTACTGCATATGTTCGGAAATACAAAAAAGGATTTTAATCCTATTACCGTAATTATTATTTTAACAATGGTATTTGTGTCCGGTGTACTTAGGTTCATTCAGGAGGGCAGAAGCGGTGATGCCGCAGAGAAGCTGCTTGCTATGATTAAAACCACATGTACCGTGACAAGAAAGAATAAAAATCATATAGAAATTCCTTTGGATGAAGCTGTAGTAGGTGATATAGTTTACCTTTCGGCAGGTGATATGATTCCTGCCGATGTAAGGATAATAGAAGCAAAGGATCTTTTTGTCAGTCAATCAAGCTTAAGCGGTGAGAGCGAACCTATAGAAAAGCTTGCCGGTGTCTGTGAAAAGAAGGACAATATCACAGAATATACAAATATAGCTTTTATGGGAAGCAGTGTTATATCGGGAAGTGCCGCTGCAGTTGTTATAGCGGTCGGAGACAATACGCTTTTCGGTTCAATGACTTTGGCAATATCCGGTGAGTCTGTGGAAACAAACTTTACAAAGGGAGTCAATGCGGTTTCATGGGTACTTATCAGGTTTATGCTTGTAATGGTACCCTTAGTCTTTGTTATCAACGGAGTAACAAAGGGCAACTGGATATCGGCATTTTTATTTGCCATATCGGTTGCGGTAGGATTGACACCTGAAATGCTTCCTATGATTGTAACAAGTTGCCTTGCAAAAGGTGCTGTATCAATGAGTAAAAAGAAGACTATTGTAAAGAATCTGAATTCTATACAAAACTTCGGAGCTATGGATATTCTGTGTACAGACAAAACAGGCACATTGACTCAGGACAGAGTAGTACTTGAGTATCATTTGAATATAAAGGGAGATGAGGATTCAAGAGTACTCAGATACGGATATCTTAACAGCTACTTTCAGACAGGTTATAAGAATCTTATGGACCTTGCCATAATTCAAAGGACTGAGGAAGAAGAGGAAAACGACTCACAACTTATTGATTTGTCGGAAAACTACAAAAAAATTGATGAGATACCTTTTGACTTTAATAGAAGAAGATTAACTACTGTAGTACAAAATAATGCAGGTACTATAAAAATGGTTACAAAGGGAGCGTTTGAAGAAATGCTTTCTATATGTTCTTTTGCGGAATACAACGGAAATGTTCAGCCTATAACAAATGACTTTAGACAAAGAATTCTGGAAACAGCAGACACACTTAATGAAAAAGGATTCAGAGTGCTTGCAATTGCCAGAAAAGATATAAAAAAGCAAAGTTGTAATGTTGAAGATGAAACTGAAATGATTCTTATGGGCTATCTGGCATTTCTTGATCCGCCTAAGGAGTCGGCCGCAAATGCCATAAAAGCGCTGAAAGAGCATGGAGTCAGAACAAAGATTCTTACAGGTGATAATGAAAAAGTTACAAAAACAATATGTAAGCAGGTCGGCCTTGAAGTAAGAAATATGCTGCTTGGCAGTGATATTGAAAAGATGGACGATGAAGAGCTTAAGAAAACGGCAGAGATAACAGACGTATTTGCAAAGCTTACTCCAAGTCAGAAATCAAGAGTGGTATCGGTACTTAGAGATAACGGACATACGGTAGGCTTTATGGGTGACGGAATAAATGATGCGGCGGCAATGAAGGTTGCGGATATCGGAATTTCTGTGGATACGGCTGTGGATGTGGCAAAGGAGTCTGCAGATATTATACTTCTTGAAAAGGATCTTATGGTTTTAGAGTCCGGAATCATAGAAGGACGAAAGACATTTGCAAACATGATAAAGTACATTAAGATGACGGCTTCATCAAACTTCGGAAATATGTTCTCAGTTTTGGGTGCCAGTGCACTTTTGCCTTTCCTGCCTATGGAGAGTATGCATCTTATTTTGTTGAATCTGATTTATGACTCATGTTGCAGTGCTATTCCATGGGATAATGTTGATGAAGAATTTATTAAGTTACCGAAAAAATGGGACGCTTCAAGTATAGGCAAATTTATGGTATGGATAGGGCCTACAAGTTCAATCTTTGACTTTGCAACATTTGCATTTATGTATTTTGTTTTCTGCCCGCATTTTGTAAGCCATGGAGTGACATATAATAATCTTGCAAGTCATTTTACCGGTGATGAGCTTAATATGATAAGAGCTTCTTATGTGGCAATGTTTCAGGCAGGATGGTTTGTAGAGTCGATGTGGAGCCAGTCATTGGTTATACATATGATTCGTACTGTGAAGCTTCCGTTTATACAAAGTCGTGCCTCCGCACAGCTTACATTACTGAACTTCTTCGGAATAATTTTTATTACAATTATTCCGTTTACTCTGCTTGGTAAAGTACTGGGATTTTCATCATTGCCTTTATCATTCTTTTTATTTCTTTTGCCATGTGTACTGGCATACATGATACTTGTAACAGCAGTAAAAAAGGCTTATATTCACTATCACAAAGAGTGGTTGTAACAGTGAACAAAGCCGTTAAAAATTATTTTTGTTGTAGATCCGCCTTCGGTGTGGCTACCATTGACCAGTTGGAATGGTAAATCACAAAGCCGGGAGCGGCACCTGCAACTTTTTTTATGTTTTTCTTTTGAATATAGTCTACTTCCACTTTATCTGCATCTTTTGCCTTTGAATAAAAAGCGGCAAGTGCGGCGGCTTCTTCATAAGCTCTGTCAGGAAGTTCCTCTTCATTGTTTGATTTTAAAATTACATGAGAACCGGGTATTCCTTTGGCATGAAACCACCAGTCATTTCCGATAGCTACTTTAAAGGTAAGCTCTTCATTCTGATAATTATTTTTACCCACATATATATCATAACCGTCAGTTGAAATATAGTGATATGGATGAGATGTACTCTTTTTTTGTTTACCGGAAGAATGTTTTTTTATATAACCGAAGTCTACAAGCTCCTGACGAATCTGTGAAAGACTCTCATCATCACTTGAAACATCAAGTGCGGTCTGTATGGAGAGAAGATGCTCAATATCATTTTTTGTATTTAAAATCTCTTCGCTGAGCGCCTTTGTAGTCCTGCTAAGCTTTGCATACTTATCATAGTATTTCTTTGCATTTTCCTTTGCCGATTTGTTTTTATCAAGCGGAATAGTGATTTCTTTATTATCATCGTAGAAATTCTCTGTTGTAAAGGAGCTCTCTCCTCCTTTAAGGCTGTATCCGTAAGTATTTAAAAGGTCTCCGTATACTCTGTAGATATCCTTTTTATCTGCATCTTGAAGCTGTTTTTCCTGTAAATCATACTTTTTACTTGCTCTTTCAAGTGCGGTATTTACAATACGTCGCAGATCCGAACTCTTTTGCCTGTTAAGCACAAAGGCTTCTCTGGAAGAGTAGAAATCATATAGCATCTTGCTGACAGAATCATATGATTCCTTTTTATATTCCTCACTGTCATATGAATACAGCTCAACACAAGAAAACTCAAGCGCTTCTTCTTTTCTGTATACTATATTCGGTGAGAAGTTGTGAGAGCTTATATCATCAAGTAAATTCCTTATTGTATGAAAAAGATGAGTATACTCAAGTTCACTAAGAGATGTGGAAGGAGCCTGTGAGGGGAGCGAAGCTCTTAAAACTATTTCCTCAGCTATAAGCGGACTGATACCTGCAAAGTTCATATAAATTGACTTTGACAGAGCATATTCCTTTGATTTTAAAATCTCTATAAACTCCTCAAGTTCCGTATTTAATAAATCTTTTTTCTTTAATTCATCAGGCAGGAAATATTCCCTTCCCGGAAGTACTTCCCTTAAAGAACTCATATTTGCGGAGATTCTTTTGATAGAATCAATTATTTTATTGTTTTCATCGGTAAAGATTATATTGGAATGCTTACCCATTATCTCCACATACATGCGTTTATGACTAAGATCACCCAGTTCATTTAAATGTTCAAGCTTAAAGCAGAGTATTCTCTCAAGGCCCATCTGAAATATATCGGTTATTTTTGCCGTTCCTATATACTTTCTAAGCAACATTAAAAAGGCCGGAGCAACCTTTGGAGCCGGTTTATTTACATCGGTAAGATAAACCAGCGGAAGTGAAGCACTTGCAGAGATTAAAAGTCTGTATGTCTTTGCATTGTTCTTTATTGTAAAAATAAGCTCATTCTCCTCAGGCATTGATATCTTTGATATTCTTCCGCCAACAAGATTTGTATTAAGCTCGTATGATAAATTTGATATGACTATACCGTCAAAAGCCATTGTATACCTCTATTCTTAACTGTATTTAAGTATTCTTTATTTGTATCGCCTACATTTATAGGGCAAATATGATATATTACAGTATATATATTTATGCTTTAAATTTCAACTTTGCTTTTAGAGTAGGTTCAGACATAGGGTATATAATAAGTTCAGACATAGGGTATATAATAAGGACATTGAGTTTTAGGCATTATTGTGATATTATAAAAGCAGTTTTGTCTATAAAAATAGAAGGCATTGCCTAAGAATAAGTGAGGTGTATTATGGCTGTTTTTTTATCATCATTTATAGGAAGTTTAATTAAGGCTATCATTTTTGGAATTTTAGCTTTTATAGGTATAAAGCTGGGCAAAAAAGCAAGAGATATGAGAAAAGGAAAATAACAGATATATGAGTAACAAAAATTTTAACAGTGAAAACGGGGTAAACAAGATAAGGAAGAAATTCCTTGACTTTTTTGAGAGCAAGGGACATTTGGTAATGAAGAGCTTCTCTTTGGTTCCTCACAATGATAATTCACTATTACTAATCAATTCAGGTATGGCACCGCTCAAGCCGTACTTTACAGGTCAGGAGATACCGCCAAGAAGAAGAGTATGTACATGTCAGAAATGTATTCGTACAGGAGATATTGAGAATGTAGGAAAGACAGCAAGACATGGTACATTCTTTGAAATGCTCGGAAACTTCTCATTTGGAGATTATTTTAAGCATGAGGCTATAGCTTGGACATGGGAGTTTTTAACAGAGGTCGCAGGTCTTGATGCCGATAGACTTTATCCTTCAGTATATTTAGAGGATGATGAGGCATTTGAAATCTGGAATAAAGAAATAGGAATTCCGGCCGATAGAATATTTAAGTTCGGAAAAGAGGATAACTTCTGGGAGCATGGAGAGGGACCTTGTGGACCTTGCTCGGAAGTATACTATGACAGAGGTGAGAAGTACGGCTGTGGTAAGGAAAGCTGTACTGTAGGCTGTGATTGTGACAGATATATGGAAGTATGGAACAATGTATTCTCACAGTTTAACTCAGACGGAAAGGGCAATTATACAGAGCTCATTCAAAAGAATATAGATACAGGTATGGGGCTTGAAAGACTTGCGGTAGCGCTTCAGGATGTAGAGTCCATATTTGAGGTTGATACTATAAAGAATCTGCTTGACAGAGTTGCAGATTTGGCAAAGACATCATATAAAGAGGATGCAAAAAAGGATATATCACTCCGTCTTATTGCAGACCATATCAGATCATGTACATTTATGATCTCAGACGGTATTATGCCAAGTAATGAGGGTAGAGGATATGTACTCAGAAGACTTTTAAGAAGAGCTGCAAGACATGGAAGAATGCTTGGAATAAAGGATACTTTCTTGGCTTCTCTTGCAAATACGGCAATAGAGCTTTCAAAGGACGGTTATCCTGAGCTTGAAGAAAAGAAGGAGATGATCCTTAAGGTTCTTACCGAGGAAGAGAACAAGTTTGATAAGACCATAGATCAGGGACTTTCAATCCTCGCAGAAATAGAAGAGAATCTTACAAAGAGCGGTGAAAAGGTAATATCAGGAGAGGATGCATTCAGACTGTATGATACTTACGGTTTCCCTCTCGATCTTACAAAAGAGATAATTGAGGAAAAGGGATTCACCGTAGATGATGCTGGCTTTAATAAGGCTATGGAGGCTCAGAGAAATCAGGCAAGAGCGGCCAGAAAAGCTACAAACTATATGGGAGCCGATGTTACCATATATCAGTCACTTGATCCGAAGCTTACTACAGTATTTGAAGGTTATGACAGCCTTCTTGATACAGGTAAGATAACCGCACTTACTACAGAGGATGAAATAGTTGAGGCTATTGCAGAGGGTGATCATGGAACAATTATCCTTGATAAGACTTCATTCTATGCCACCATGGGTGGTCAGAATGCGGATATCGGTGTGATAAAGAAAGATGACGCGGTATTTAATGTAGTGGATGTTATCAAGCTTGCAGGTGATAAGATCGGTCATGTGGGATTTGTAAGTCAGGGAATGTTTAAACTTGGCGATACTGTGGAAACTGTTGTAGATTCTGAAAACAGAAAGAAAACAGCCGCAAACCACTCTGCAACTCACCTTTTACATAAGGCACTTAGAGAGGTGCTTGGAAACCATGTGGAACAGGCAGGAAGCTATGTTGCCGCAGACAGACTGAGATTTGACTTTACACATTTTAAGAGCCTTTCAAGAGAAGAGATTGCAGAGGTAGAGGCGCTTGTAAATGCAGAGATAAATAAAGCTCTTCCGGTAGTTACAGATGTAATGGATGTGGAGTCGGCTAAAAAGAGCGGTGCTATGGCACTTTTCGGTGAAAAATATCAGGGCGATGTAAGAGTTGTAAGCATGGGAGACTTCTCAAAGGAACTTTGCGGCGGTACTCATGTACACAATACATCGGATATTAAGCTTTTCAAGATTCTTTCAGAAAACGGTATTGCTGCAGGTGTAAGAAGAATAGAAGCTCTTACAGGTGACGGTGTTATCGAATTCTATCAGGATATAGAAAACAGAATGCAGAAAATGGCCGAGCTTTTAAAAACAGGTGAATCTGAACTTGTTGCAAAGGCTGAGAGCTTGCTTGATGAGATGAAAGCTCTTAAGTCTGAGAATGAGAAGCTTAAAGCGAAGCTTGCAAGTGAGGCACTTGGAGACAGCACCGAAAATATTGAAACAATAAACGGAATCAAATTCATTGCAATGCAGGTAAGCGGTGTTGAAATGAACGAGCTTAGAAATCTTGGTGACAAGCTTAAGAATGATGTTGATGAAGGTATGGTTGTACTTGCATCAGATGTTGACGGTAAGGTAAATCTTTTATGTATGGCAGGTGATAATGCACTTAAGGCAGGAGCACATGCAGGAAATATTATCAAAGCAATCGCTACACTTGTAGGCGGCGGCGGTGGCGGTAGACCGAATATCGCTCAGGCCGGCGGAAAGAACCCCGCAGGTATCAAGGATGCGCTTGATAAGGCAAAGGAAGAGTTTAAATCACAGTTAGCATAGGGGGACAGCAATATGCGAATTATATGCGCAAAAGATTATAAAGAAATGAGTGAAATGGCGGCAGACATAATAGGTGCGCAGGTACTTTTAAAGCCTGATGCCGTACTTGGACTTGCTACAGGTTCAACACCTATAGGTACTTATGAAGAATTGGTAAGAAGATATGAGGCAGGCAGACTTGATTTCAGTAAAATTAAGACTGTAAACCTTGACGAGTACAGAGGTCTTACAAAGGATAATGATCAAAGTTATTATTATTTTATGCATTCACATCTTTTTGACCATATAAATATAAATAAAAATAATACAAAGGTACCTGACGGTATGGAGCCTGATGCACTTAAAGCAGGTCAGGATTATGAAAATATTATAAAAAATTACGGTGGAATAGATTTACAGCTTCTCGGACTTGGCAATAACGGACATATCGGTTTTAATGAGCCGGGTGATGAATTTATCGACAAGACTCATGTGGTAGATTTGACAGAGAGTACAATAGAGGCCAATAAGAGATTCTTTGCAAGTATAGATGATGTTCCTAAGCAGGCATATACTATGGGTATAGGAAGCATTATGAGAGCAAAGCGTGTGCTGATGGTAGTAAACGGTAAGGGAAAGGCTGAAATTGTAAAAGAAGCATTCTTCGGACCTATTACACCTAAGGTACCTGCATCTATATTGCAGTTACACAATGATTTTATTCTGATAGGTGATACGGAGGCTTTGTCATGCTTATAAAAAATGCGATAGTGTTTGATCCGGACAGAGTGTTCAGAAACAGAGAGATTCATATCTCGGGTGAGAAGTTTTCAGAAAGCTCATTTATGAATCTAGGATTTTCACCGGAAGATGACAAGAAGCAGGTGGATGCCACAGGACTTTATGCAATACCGGGACTTATAGATATACATTTTCACGGCTGTATGGGTGATGATTTTTGTGATGCAAAGGAAGATACGATAAAGAATATAGCGGAATACGAGGCTAAAGTTGGTGTGACAAGTATTTGTCCTGCCACCATGACTATTTCTAAAGATGAACTTAAAGAAATCATGAAAAAGGCTGCCGCGTATGACGGCGATACAGGTGCCAAGCTTGTGGGCATAAATATGGAAGGTCCTTTTATAAGTGAGGCAAAAAAAGGTGCTCAGTCATCAAAGTATATATTAAATACCGATATTGAGTTCTTCAATGAATTGAATGAGTTGTCTGGAAATCTTATTAAGCTTGTAGATATCGCTCCTGAGGGTGAAGGTGCCATGGATTTTATAGCAGGTGTAAAGGACAATGTTGTAGTTTCCATTGCACATACTATGGCAAATTATGATACAGCGGTAAAGGCTTTTGAAGAGGGTGCATCTCATGTTACACATCTTTACAATGCCATGCCGCCATTTACACACAGAGAACCGGGAGTAATAGGTGCGGCTATTGACAATGACAGAGTGTGTGTGGAGCTTATTTGTGACGGTATTCATATTCATCCGGCTGTAGTAAGAGCTACATTTAAGATGTTCGGAGACGAGAGGGTTATACTTATAAGTGACAGTATGAGAGCATGCGGACTCAGTGACGGAGAGTATACTCTTGGCGGACAGAAGGTATTTGTTACCGGAAGAAAAGCTGTACTTGACGATGGAACCATTGCAGGTTCGGTTACAAATCTTTTTGAATGTATGAAGAGGGCTGTACAGGATATGCATATCAGACTTGAGGATGCTATAGCGGCCGCAACGATAAATCCTGCAAAACAAATCGGAATCTACGATAAAGTCGGAAGTATTGAAGAAGGAAAATATGCGGATCTGGTACTGATGGATAAGTCATTAAATATAAAAGCTGTGTATGTACATGGCAAGGAAATATATAGTGAATTATAAATTGTGTGAGGCGAGGTGAAAACTTCGCCTTTTTGAATATTATTATCAGATTATATATAAAATTGACAAGTTTATTCAGTTATTTTAAATAAAGTGTTATATTGGAATAATATATCATTTAGATTACATAAGTTTAGATAAGTAAATAATATGAATTATAATATAAAAAAGTTGTACATTTATTCAAATTGTGCTAAAATTTAAGTGTGAGCTTTATTGAAAATACGTTGTTTTCTAAGGGGAGGTTTTCTTGAATGAGTGTACAATTATTGGATAAGACTAGAAAGATTAACAGGTTATTACACAATAATAATTCACAGAAAGTAGTATTTAATGATATATGTGACGTATTATCAGAAATACTCGAGGCAAATAGTCTTGTTATTAGTAAAAAGGGAAAGGTATTAGGAGTTGGAACACATAATGGTACATCTGAGATTACAGAGCTGATTGCTGATAAAGTAGGCGGCTTTATAGATGAAATGCTGAATGAAAGACTACTCTCAATATTGTCCACAAAAGAAAATGTTAATCTTGCAACACTTGGATTTGACGAAGAAAATGTAAACAGATTTCAGGCTATTATCAGCCCGATTGATATTGCAGGTTCAAGACTTGGTACTGTATTCATTTACAAAGAGGAAAAGGGCTTTGATATAGATGACATAATATTAAGTGAATACGGCACAACAGTGGTAGGACTTGAAATGATGAGAAGTGTTAATGAGGAGAATGCGGAGGAGAATAGAAAGATTGCTATTGTAAAGTCTGCTATATCAACATTAAGCTTTTCAGAACTTGAAGCTATAATACATATCTTTGAAGAGCTTAGCGGTAATGAAGGTGTGCTTGTAGCAAGTAAGATAGCTGACAGAGTAGGAATCACCAGATCGGTGATAGTAAATGCACTAAGAAAATTTGAAAGTGCAGGTGTAATAGAAAGCAGGTCATCCGGCATGAAGGGTACTTACATCAAGGTAATAAACGATGTGGTATTTGCAGAGCTGGAAGAGGTAAAGAAGGATCAGGGTATCAAATAAAGTTAACATACTAAGGACCGGCATTTGTCGGTTCTTTTTTTATAAAAAGTACAGTAGATACAGATTGTATATTAGTGATATATTAGAGTAGGTATGTGTGAGGTGAATTTGTATGAAATATGATGAACTTGATTTTTTTGAATTCTTTGAAAGTGAGCCTTTCTATCTTTTTGAAAAAGAGGCGGGGTTTTGCAGTTATTCATATGAAAAAGATAATTTTAGAATACATGTTTCTTTATCATGTTATGAAGACTATATGAGTATAGATATCTCATATAAAAGGGGTACAGTTTACAGCGGTGAGATAAGAAATATAGAAGAAGTTAAGAAGTTTGATACAGATATACTTAAAGTAGTAACAGATAAAAACTGGATATTTCTGAAAAAGTGGCCAAATATCGGAATTGAGTTTGATGAAAGGTTAGAATAGAAATTATAATTAAACTACAAAACAGTATAAAATATTAGGAGATACCATGGACAATATAAATTTTAAACTTCCCAAAATGTATGAAAAGTTTTTAGAGGAAATAAAAGGAAGTGAAGGGTTTGCAATAGAAGATACAGGTGTGATACTTTATGAAGAAAAAGATTTGCCGGAAAGAAATCTGACATATGAGGTTTTTGAATATGAGCCTGATTTTTTCATGATCGGTCAGGACGGAGATTTGGCTTTCTTTATCAAAAAGGACTCTGACGATACCATATATAAAAATGATTTGGGTGCACTCGGATCACTTGAAATGGAAGAGGTATCTTCTGACATATATGAATTTATAGAGTATGTAAAAGAACATTATTAGATGCTTTGATTATATAAGGATAAAATATGAACGAATTTTTAAAAGAATATATCAGCTTAAAAGAAAACTTTGTAAAGCAGCATGAAAATGAGGCAAGTGTATTGGCATTATATGAATTTGCTGACAGACTGAAAGTTAGAACCGAAAAAGAGGCAATGGAAGTACTGGTTGATGTCTATCAACTGCTCTATAAGATGGAAAGTGCATATAAACTGTATGAAAGTATATATGATAAAACAGACAGAGAACAGATTAAAAAGTTTTTGGGGTTAAAAGACTTAAATGAGAGTCATGGTGACAGATTTGCAACACCAAGGCCGTTAAATAAAGAGGAAAGGCTCAAAAGGGAAGAGCGTAAAAAATTATTGCCGAAATTCAGATATCATCCCGATCCTTTGGAGACAGGTTCGTTTATAGAAGGTGAAGCAAAAATATGTCCTTGTTGCGGTAAAGAAAGTAACACCTACTATGTAAAAAGGCCATATGCTGTAGATGATGTGGATTATCTTTGCCCTGTATGTATCTCAAACGGAGAAGCCGCAAAGAAATATGATGCCGATTTCATTCAAGATGTTGATGATGACTTTGTACCGGATAAGGAAAAGAGAGATGAACTCTTTTATAGAACACCGGGGTATTTGAGTTGGCAGGGTGAGTATTGGCTTTATTGTTGTAATGATTACTGTGCATATCTTGGCAGCGTAGGAACAAATGAATTAAAAGAAATGGGAATTGCAGAAGAAGTCTTTGAAGAGTACAATAAGCGAAACGAGTTTAATGATATAGAAGGCTATCTGGAAAAAGACGGATCGATTTGTGGATATTTATTTAGATGTTTACACTGTGGAAAACATCATTTGTGGGTGGATGTCGACTGATATTTTTGATCGTAAGATTAGAGCAGATTTAATATCATAAAAGGAATAATCAAAATGGACAATTTAGAGATTTTTGAAAATGCCTGTAATTACTTTTCGGATAATATCGTCAAATTTAAGGATATATTGACAGAAAAGGTAGCCGCACTGAAGGATAAGGAATGGGTATTTGATAAGGGCAGTACAAAAGTATTTAAGGCTGATGAAACCGGAAGAAAGAAAAGGTGCAAGGTCAGTATCGGATATTGTCTAAAGGTGGAAATTACAAAAGCGGATGCACTAACCGCTTGGGATGAATTTAACAGGTTTTTTACGGAAACATATGTAGCAGATATTGAAAGAATTTCAAATAATGAAGAACTGGGAAGATATGAGTTTATTGCAAAAAATACTTTAGGTGATGAAGTCAGATGCAGCATCTATCTTGCAAATGAATGGAATATAGCTCAGATTTGTATTTTAGGATATGTTTCCGGAAGATATAAAAAAGCGGATTTAAAATAGGAGTATGGAATGAAATATATGGATTGGGGTAATATGCGAACCGGACTTGAGGCGTTATATTTTCTTGACAATGCCTTGACTGACCCTTCTGAGGAATATCTTAGAATAATTGATAAAGAAGAAAATGAAGCTTATCTAAAGTATATTGTTGATAACGGCTCAGGCGATACTCTATATGTTATTTTTACAGAAGATATTGTCTTAATAAAGGGATTTGCACATGAAAGCAGTTTGAGTCAGTTTGCTAAAGAGAAGTTCGACAAAAGTGTTATACAAAAGATATATGACGGTGTTGATGAAAAATATATTTCGCTCTTTGATGACCGGGAAATAGATGAAACAACATTTTTCATTTGGTATGACGGAAAAATTCATCAAAATAAATTGTCTGAAGATGACGGAAGCAAATGGATGCTTGGATATATATGTGAAACATATGATGACTTCAAGGAATTTGTAACAGACTACTATGAAATGGATTTTGATGAAAATTTGCTTGAAAAGTTATATAATAATGGTGAGTTGAGTGAAAAGGAGCTATCAGAGCTTATAGGGGGGTGATCTTAATGGAACTCATTGATTATATGAGAAAAAGAAACCAAATGACTGAAAACGAATGGGAAAACTCTTTTGAAGAAAAAGAGCAGGAAATTCTTGTACTTAGGCATGAAGGTGATGTTACAAGTAAGAGAAACGGATTTTGGGAAGTGGCGGTTTGCTGCCTGGCCTATATAGATTGTGAAACCGGAGAGCTACATAAAGAAGAATGTAGATTTGTATTTGCAGCAAGTGAAAAAGAGTATGATAATCATTTGATACCGGAATTTGATAAAGAAACTGTTTATCATTTAAAGGTACGTAAGAAATTACCTGAGGAATTGCCGGAGATTATGATAAAAAGACTTGATTTTCTTTTAGTGGATGTAATAGAAAAAAATGCACAAAGTCCGGAACTTGAAGAAATCCTTGCAGAGTACAAAAAGCCTATAATCATAGAGGATGATATATTGGGTGAGCTTTTGTATGATAGAACTATAAACAGCTTTGAAGGGCATATTCCTTGGCTTGATAAAAATATTGATATTTCCTTGGATGTTGATAAAGACAACAAATCCGGAATCACAAAGGCAAGAAAAGCTATGAAAGAATTGTACTTAAGTGCTGAAAAACGGGATGCTGAAATGAGAACATTTGCAGCGAAAAAGCTTGTAGACCTTGCAAGAGATTGGTGCGAATCTGAGGAAGAAGCACTAAAAATCACAGAAGAGAGCTTTGCAAAAAGAATCGGTATTGAATCAATTTCTATGACATCAGGCGGTTCATTCACAGCATATTTTAATGATGATGATATTTTTGCAGGACATTGCATTACAGTTGGCGGAAGCCTGAAAAAAGGTATTACATCTGCAAGTATGGGAGGATGAGATACATATGATAAGAGAAATGAATATATCCGATGCAGAATCTATACAAAAAATATGTAAAACATCATTGGGCTATGATGTTGATATAAGTACAGTTGAGAATCAGATAAAGAAATTGTCATGCGATAATAAAAATCATATTATTGCAGTATATGAAGATGAGAATACAAAAAAGGTTATCGGATTTGTTCATGCACAGGTGTATGAAAGTGTGTATAGCGATACCGGACTTAATATATTGGGTTTGGCTGTGGATCCTGATTTCCGAGGCAATGGAGTTGGAAAAAAATTAATGCGTTATATTGAAAAATATGCTATAGATAACGGTATTTCATTTATCAGACTCAATTCGGCAAATCATCGTGTAGAAGCACATAAATTTTATGAGAATATAGGATACAAATCCGATAAGTTACAAAAAAGATTTATAAAAATATTTAAATTTTAAGGAGAAAATAAAAATGGGACTTAGAGCAAACTATCAATATTTAAGTGATGAAGATTTGGAAACACTTAAAAACCTGGACAATGAGGAAGATATCTTTGAAACAGTGGAAGATTGGAATGAGAAGGCGGAAATACTTCTTGATATAGATAAGAATTGGGATCTTCTTCACTATATGTTAACAGGAGTAAGTGCGTCAGACCCTATATGGGAAGATCCTCTCAGTGAAGCTGTAGTAGGAGTAACATCTATAGAGGAAATAGATGATTTTATAGCCTATACAAAAAAAGACAGAGTTGCGGATATATTAAAAGTACTTGAAGATTTTGATATGGAAACCGCTTTGGAAAGCTTTGCTTTGGAAGAAGGTAAAGAGGCGGAGCTTTATCCGGATATCTGGGATTATGACGATGAAGAAGATGAAATAAAAGAAGATCTTCTTGACTGTTTTGAAAGAATGAAAGATTTTTATAAGGAAGTTTTGGAGGCGGACGGAAATGTCTTGGTTACAATCTATTAAGGATTTAAAATATTTATTGTTTCTTCTTGTACCTGTGGGAATATATCTGGTGGTTATCGGCATAAAAAAAGTCAGATTATTTGCCAAGGCTAAGATGATATATGAAATGCCTGTAAGCTTAATAGACGGAAGCTTTAGACTTGAGGATGGCGGTAAATATGATATATGGCTTTCGGGAAAAAAGTATTCAGTATCTCCTATATATAATTTAGATATTAAACTTAAAAATAATGCTACAGGAGAGTTTGTACAATTATATCCGGACTTTTTTAGGACTACGACAAGCAGTATTAAGGATGCCAGAGTCAAACTGTATACATTTGATGCGGATAGAGGAAGCTATAATATCTCATTAACGGACAGTGTAGAAGAAAGAGAAAATATTATAAATAACAGGGTTATTGATTATAAGAAGTTCTCCATACAGATTCGTGAAAATGTTAAGGGGCTAACTATATTCGTGGGTTCTTTGTGTATTATATTTGGATTTATGGCTATTGATGTAGGATTGATATTCCCTCTTTTATATAAATTTTAAGGAGAAGAGTATGCAAATAAAAGTCTATATGGGCAGGAGCAGTATGTGCATGGGAGATGATGTAAACGCACCTAATCCCGATACATTTATTTTGCCTGATACCTTGGCAGAGTTTGTAAATATTGTGTATGATAAGTTGCCTTTTGGAAGGTGGGATTGCTATCTGGGAAAATATATAAAGACCGATTCACCTGATTCAGGGCTTGAGGACGGAATATTGGTTTGGAAAATAAAATCCGGAGAGAGCGCACCGATAGTTACAAGGTATTATGATGAAAATGGAAAGGTTATAATAAAGCATGATGATAACTGGCATGAAGAGATTGTAAACTACCCATATTTGTATTTTTATAAGAAGGACTGACATGGAGATAGGTAAGGCTTATATTGTTAGAAAGAATATTTTTAAATGTAGGGTCGGTCAGATATTGACACTAAAAAGATGCGGTTACCAGGCTTACTTCGGTGAATATAATTTTGTGTTTACAGATATGGAAAATAAAAATATTTGTGTGGTTTTAAGAGACGATAATAAAGAGGATATGAAAATATATCGTTGCTTAGATGAATATTTTGAGAAGCTTGATGATAACACAAATTTATAGTTTGGAGGCAAAATGTCTACTTGGAGCGGCATAAGAAAACGAATGGAAAGTGAATATCTGGCGGAGAGCCTACGTGGACATATCAGCTATTTTGCGACATCCTACAGCAAATCCCCTGATCATGAAGGAAGAGCTGCTATAAGATATGACGGAAAAGAAGTAATAAAAGGTGGGTATTATCAGAATTGGACAAAGTCGGAATCTTTTCCAAAAGATGAAAAGTATGAAAGACGCATGAGCCAAGAATTTGCCTATATGGATGATACAGCTATAAAGCTTGGAGTGTTCGATCAAACATGCTTTTATAGGGCATTTGATGAGTTTGATAACCAAAGTATTGAGAAGAGTCTATGCAGTGAAAATCTGCTGGTAAGGATATTTGCTGTTTTGGATAGAAGAGTCGGTAAAAGAAAACTTATATCCATGAAAGAAACTATAGAAAATGAACCCGATACATTTAAAGAGTTTTTTGCAATTCGAATGAGTGCAGAGGGTATAGTATAGACTTTGAAAGGAAATATATGGATTTTATAATAGCCGAAGAGGGTGTGCCTGTAAGTGTAGGTGCATATGGAGCGGAAATAGCGTATTATGGAAGTGAGATTGTATTAAACTATGAGACTGAGCCGCCGATGGGGGATTTTATTTTCTCTGCAAAGCTTCCACTGTTGGATAAAGAACTACCGTTTTGGATGTATGGAAGAAATCTTGTATTCTTAGACGCATATTATGTGATTGTAGAGAGTGTTAAAAAGAAAACCTGGGATCCTATAACTACTGTAGTCGTTGATATTCACAGAGGAAAATATGCAAGTCTTAATCATTGGTATACCGATATATCAGTAGAAGATGAAGTTGTGCTTAAAAATAGGTATGAGAAAAGTACATTTATATTAAAGGATGTAGACGGATTGGAATGGATACAATTATAGTTATAAGGGGCGATTATCGCCCCTTATTTTAAAAATCTCTTGTAATATTTTTCAGCCATTTATAGCTCTTATAATGCTTGTATACAAAAGGAATCTTTACAAACTCATCGGTACAAATAAGGAAGTATACCCACATTGGCGGAAGCTTAAGAACAAAAGCCGATATAAAGCCAAGCGGAACCGAATAGCACCACATATCTACTATGTCACAGAAAAATCCCCATTTTGAATCACCACCCGACCTGAAAACACCACAAATCATTGCCGTATTGAATGCCTGGCCTACTATATAATACATATTTATAAAAAGCATTATACTAAGATACGCTTTTGCAGTAGGAGTTAAATCAGCCATAGTGAAAAATACAGGTCGTAAAAGAAATATAACTATTCCACCTACAACTGCAGACATACTTGTTATTTTAACAAAGTGTGAAGAATCGGACTTTATAGTATCTGTATTTCCGGAACCTATTGACTTTCCAAGGATGATTGCTCCTGCATCAGCTATACCGAAACATGCCACAGTACCAAGGTTTCTTGCGACCACAACTACTGCATTTGCCGCCACTATATCACTGTCAAGATGCCCCATAATAACAGAGTACATTGAAAAGGCCACTCCCCAAACTATCTCATTTCCGAATGCAGGAAGAGAATATTTCATAAAATCAAAAAATAATATTTTATTTACTTCCAAAATATTCTTTATATGAAAATGAATGGCTTTAGGTATAAAATTATCTATAACACATATTGCAAATTCCACACCTCTTGCAATTACGGTTGCCAGTGCAACACCAAGTATTCCAAGCTTCGGTGCACCGAACAGTCCGAAAATAAAAACTGCATTAAAGATAATGTTTAAAATCAGTGCAACTGCATTTGTAACAGTAGAGAAATGAACTCTTTCTATACTTCTCATTGCACATAGATATACTTGAGAAAAACTCATAAAAAGATATGAGAAACTTACCATTCTAAGATAAGGTATGCCTGAAGTAATCAAGTTGATATCATTTGTAAAAATCCTCATTAAAATATGTGGAAAAAAGAATGCCATAATAAAAAACATACTTGATATAAACATGGACAGCTGCATACCTATGCCCATTATATGTTCAATTGTCTTTGTATCCTTTTTCCCCCAGTATTGTGCGGCAAGCATTATGACACCGGATGAAATACCTGTATATACAAGGTTTAATATAAACATAACCTGATTTGCCAGTGATCCGGCTGAAAGTGCGTCTTGTCCTACAAAGCCCAGCATTATTACGTCAGCAGAATTTACAGCGGTTGTAACAATATTTTGTAAAACTATCGGAATGGCAAGCCTTAAAATATCTTTATTAAAAGATGAGCTGCCTTTTGTAGCGGTGTACATAATAATCCTCCATACTGATAAATCTCTTATTTAAGAGCGTGATTTTACCATTATATGTGCAGTGTACTTACAAGTCAAATGATTACAAAGAATATGTTAAAATTCATTTTATAAAATATTTCTTTTGATATGATATAATAAGATTCCATTAAGTATAATTTGATTTATAAATATATAAAAATATGAGGGAAACTATGGAATTAAATAAACGATTTGAATCTGATAAATTAAAAAGAATTCAAATCTTTTCAGGAGCACAGCTAAAATACATAGCATTTATTTCAATGCTTATTGATCATGTAAACAATGCTCTTATAACACCGATGCTTGATGGCAGTGGATTTTTATTGTATTTGTCAAATATATTTTCAATATTGGGGAGAATTGCTTTCCCTATTTTTGTGTTTTTTATAGTGGAAGGATTTTATAAAACAAAAAACAGGAAGAAGTATCTGATTACTTTGACAGTATTCGGAGTGATATCTGAAGTACCCTTTGATATGTTTACATCGAAAACATTCTTTAATCCGTATTGGAACAATATGATGTTTACTCTGGCACTATGTCTAATAACTATATGGATAATAGATACCTTAAAAGGGAAGATTAAGAGTAAAATTTTATGGTATACAGTTTCTATTATAATAGTTATATTTTCAGGACTGTCAGCAATGGAACTTAGCCTTGACTATGATTACCACGCGGTAGTAGCGGCGTATATTTTCTATATTTTTTATGATAAACCTTTACTTGGAGCAGGGCTTGGATATTTATCTATTATAAAAGAGTTATACTCATGCTTTGGATTTTTTCTGACTCTAACCTATAACGGAAAAAGAGGTAAACAATATAAGTGGTTCAATTATCTTTTTTATCCGGTACATATACTTATTTTGGGTATTTTACGTTTTTATTTAAATATTTAAATCCTATTGACAAACACAAAACACTAATGTAGAATATGTACTTGCAATGTGTGTGTAGCTCAGCTGGATAGAGCACTTGGCTACGGACCAAGGTGTCGGGAGTTCGAATCTTCTCACGCACGTTATTAGAACCTCAGCAACCTTGCTGAGGTTTTTGTTTTATAAAAAGTAAGTAAAAGGAAAATATGGGAATAGTAAAAGCAACAAAGCTTATATTTGATTATATAACCAGAGATGAAGAAGATAAAGTAGAGGATGTAAAAAGAGCTATCAATAATTTAAATATTGATATTACACAAGGCGATTTTGTGGCGATTTTAGGACATAACGGCTCGGGAAAATCTACATTTGCAAAACATTTAAATGGTATATTATTACCTACAGAAGGTACCGTATTTATCTCTGATTTGGATACGGCAAATGATGAAACACTTCTTGATTTGAGAAAGATGGTAGGAATGGTATTCCAAAATCCGGATAATCAGATCATAGGAAATGTAGTGGAAGAAGATGTGGCATTCGGGCCTGAAAATATCGGTATTCCGACAGATGATATGTGGAAGAGGGTAGATGCCGCTCTGGAAGCGGTAGGAATGACTGCTTACAGATATAAATCTCCGAATAAACTTTCAGGCGGACAAAAGCAGAGAGTGGCTATAGCGGGTATTATGGCAATGAAGCCGAAATGTATTGTTCTTGACGAGCCTACAGCGATGCTTGATCCGAACGGAAGAAAAGAAGTTATAAAGACGGTTCTTGAATTAAATAAAAAAGAAAATATCACGGTAATACTGATTACTCACTATATGGAAGAGGTTATAGAAGCCGACAGAGTTATAGTTATGGATGAGGGTAAGATAGTTATGGACGGCACACCGAAAGAGGTTTTCTCACATGTGGAGGAATTAAAGAAACTTCGACTTGACGTACCAAGTACTACAGAGCTTGCATTTGAACTGAAACAATCAGGACTTGATTTACCGGACGGCATACTTACATTGGATGAGCTTGTAGACAGCCTTTTACCGATATTAAAATAAACACATTTGGAGATAATAATGCAAGATAATGTGCAAATAGAAGCAAAGAAATTAAACTTTATATATGGAGAAGGAACCGCATTTGAACAGTACGCCATAAAGGATGTATCATTTACCATCAAAAGGGGTGAGTTTGTAGGTATTATTGGACATACAGGCTCGGGTAAATCCACTTTGATACAGCATCTGAACGGACTGATTAAAGCGACCTCAGGCGAGCTTTTCTTTAACGGAGAAAATATATATACAGCAAAGTATGATATGAAACTTTTAAGGCAGAAGGTAGGTTTGGTTTTCCAATATCCCGAACATCAGCTTTTTGAGGTGGATGTACTTTCAGATGTGGAATTCGGTCCGAGAAATCAAAAGCTTCCTGAAGATGTGGTGGAAGCAAGAGCAAAGGAAAGCCTTGCTTTGGTAGGTCTTGATGAAAGTTATTATAAAAAATCACCTTTTGAACTTTCCGGAGGACAAAAAAGAAGAGTAGCCATAGCCGGAGTTTTAGCTATGAATCCGGAAGTGCTTATCTTAGATGAGCCTACAGCAGGACTTGATCCTAAGGGAAGAGATGAGCTCTTTGATGAAATTATAGAATTGAAAAAATCAAGGGATATGACAGTCATTTTAGTTTCACACAGTATGGAGGACGTAGCAAAGTATGTCGACAGATTGCTTGTTATGAATGCCGGTGAGCTTGTTTTAGACGGAACACCTAAGGAAGTTTTCAAGAAGTATAAATATCTTGAGAGCATAGGACTTAGTGCGCCGGGAATAACTTATATAGTGGAGAGACTGAAAAAAGAAGGTGTAGACCTGGGGGACGATATTACTACAATAGAAGAAGCCAGGGATAAAATATTAGAATATATAAAGAGAAAGGATAAAAATGCTTAGAGATATTACATTGGGACAATATTACCCAATAGATTCTGTAATACATAGACTTGATCCGAGAACAAAGCTTTTTGGAACCATGATTTTTATTGTTTCTCTGTTTATAGCGAATTCATGGCCGGGATACGCTTTGGCAACACTCTTTTTAGTGGTTGCTATTTCGCTTTCAAAGGTTCCTGTAAAATTCATGATAAAGGGGCTGAAAGCTGTCCTAATACTTTTGATTATCAGTGTCAGCTTTAATTTATTTTTGACTGACGGAGAAGTAGTATTCAAACTGTGGATAATTAAAATAACAAAAGAAGGTATCAGAGTTTCAATATTCATGGGACTGAGATTGATCTTCCTTATAGTGGGATCATCTGTAATGACCTTGACTACAACTCCTAATGCACTTACAGACGGTCTTGAAAAAAGCATGGGCTTTTTGAAAGTTATAAAGATACCGGTGCATGAGATATCAATGATGATGTCGATTGCACTTAGATTTATTCCCATATTGATAGAGGAAACTGATAAAATAATGAAGGCTCAGATGGCAAGAGGTGCCGATTTTGAGTCGGGAAATATAATACAAAAAGCAAAGGCGATGGTACCGCTTTTGGTACCGCTTTTTATTTCTGCAATGAGAAGAGCCACAGATCTTGCCATGGCGATGGAAGCCAGATGTTATCACGGAGGTGAGGGCAGAACCAAGCTCAAACCTTTAAAATATAAGAAGATTGATATAATTGCATATTTATATTATTTGATATATATGCTTATATGTATTGCTTTGGTTTTTGTTTTTAGGAAGTAGGGTAATGAGAAGAATAAGACTTATAGTATCCTATGACGGTACAAATTATTGCGGCTGGCAAAAGCAGCCTAACGGAATAACTATAGAAGAAGTATTAAATAATGCCATTTCAAAACTTACAGGTGAAGAAATAGAGATAATAGGTGCCTCCAGAACAGACTCGGGAGTACATGCCTATGGAAATGTAGCCGTATTTGATACCAATGCCAGAATGGCGGCAGATAAGTTTGCATTTGCCATAAATCAAAGACTTCCTGATGATATCAGAATACAATATTCTGACGAGGTGGAAGCAGGTTGGCATCCGAGAAAGAATGACTGTATAAAGACATATACCTATAGAATCTTGAATCGAAAGATTGATATACCTACAGAGAGACTTTATGCACATTTTTGTTACTTCAATCTGGATGTTGATAAAATGAGAGAGGCAAGCGGATACTTTATAGGAACACATGATTTTACAAGCTTTTGTTCACAAAAATCTCAGGCCTCATCACCTGTAAGAACTATATTCTCTTTAGAAGTATTACAGGATGAAGATATGATTACAATAGTAATACGAGGTGATGGATTCCTCTACAATATGATTCGTATTATAGCAGGTACTCTGATAAAGGTAGGTATGGGTGTTTATCCGCCAAGTTATATAACAGAGATAATGAAAGCAAAAAACAGAAAACTTGCAGGGCAGACAATGCCTGCAAAGGGACTGACTTTGGTTGAAATTGAATATATTTAAGCAGGATGCGAGATGATCGCATCCTTTTTTTAGATAATGAATAATAAGAGGGCTGCTGCTCGGAATATAATATAAATATATAGAATTTAAGCTATATTGAGTTTATTGGTATCCGGAGCAACGCCCCTTTTTTATTTTGAATGAAACTTCTATAATTTTATTCAGAATCAGAACTTAAGCAGAGTATAGAATCTCATAACTCCATATAAAAAATTAGTGTATATAATTGGTAATAATAGGAATTATTATTAGTTAAAATGCTGAAATTACAAAAATGCTATTGTGTATACAATAATTTTATGTTAAATATAATAACAACAGGTTAGGAAAACCTATCATTTACTTTTCGAGTAAAGATATTTCCTATACTGATTTAGAACTAAAAATATTTTATTTATATAAGGAGGCAATTATGTCATTAATTAACAAGGAAGTTGGAGAGTTTAGCGTACAGGGATTTCATAAGGGAGATTTCGTTGAGGTATCCAAGAAGGATATCTTAGGAAAGTGGAGTGTATTCTTCTTCTATCCTGCAGATTTCACATTTGTATGTCCTACAGAGTTAGAGGATTTACAGAAGAACTACAAGGAGTTTAAAGAGGCAGGATGTGAGATTTATTCAGTTTCAACAGATACACATTTCACACATAAGGCATGGCATGATCATTCAGAGCGTATTTCAAAGATCGAGTATCCGATGCTTGCAGATCCTACACATGTACTTTCAAGAGATTTTGAAGTATATATCGAGGAGAACGGTTTGGCAGAGAGAGGTTCTTTCATCATCAATCCTGACGGAAAGATCGTTTCTTATGAAGTAAACGCAGGTGGCGTAGGAAGAAATGCGGAAGAACTTTTAAGAAAGCTTCGTGCTTGCCAGTTTGTTCATGAGCATGGCGATCAGGTTTGCCCTGCTAAGTGGCAGCCGGGTGCTGAGACATTAAAGCCAAGTCTTGATCTTGTAGGTCAGTTATAATATTAGGGGACATTATGAGTAAAAACATGTATGATGCAGTCATTGTGGGCGGAGGTCCTGCAGGTCTGACAGCGGCTATTTACTTAGCCAGAGCATATTATCGTGTACTCGTTATAGAAAAAGAGAAATTTGGCGGTCAGATCAGTCTGACCGCTGAAGTTGTAAATTATCCGGGAATAGAGCATATCTCAGGAGCAAAGTTAGGCGAGCAGATGAGAAAGCAGGCGGAAAACTTTGGTGCCGAATTCTTACTTGCTACAGTTGACTCCATTGATATGGACGGTGATATCAAAAAGGTACATACATCAAAGGGAGATATTGAGTGTTTCGGAGTAATACTTGCAACAGGTGCATCGCCGAGAATGATAGGATTTCAGGGTGAAGCTGAATTCAAAGGACATGGAGTTGCATATTGTGCTACATGTGATGGAGAATTCTTTAAAGGAAAAGAGGTTTTTGTTGTTGGTGGTGGATTTGCCGCAGCGGAAGAAAGTGTATTTTTGACCAAGTATGCAAAGCATGTAACCATTCTTATAAGAGAACCTGACTTTACTTGCGCAAAGACTACTGCGCAGCATGCCTATGATAACGAGAACATAACCGTACTTACACATACTGAAGTGGTTAAAGTAGAGGGTGGAGACGTTCTTGAGAGAATTGTTTATAAGAACAATGAAACAGGTAAAGAAGAAGTATTTGAAGATAAGGAAGGTTTCGGTGTATTCGTATTTGCAGGATATGAGCCGGCAACCTCTTTGGTAAAGGACTTCGGAATACTTGATGAAAGAGGATATGTAATTACAGACGCCTCAAAGAAAACTGCAATTGACGGATTGTATGCTGCAGGAGATGTTTGTATAAAGCCTCTCAGACAGGTGGTAACAACTGTAGGAGATGCAGGTATTGCGGCAACGGAACTTGAAAAGTATATCTCTGTAATGCATAAAAAGACAGGTATCAAGCCTGTAGTTCCTATAAGGCAATCAGGTGCAGGAAAGGGAAGTTTACCTAAGGAAGAAGTCAAGGAAGAAGGATTATTCTCATCAGATATGCTGGCACAGTTAAATACTGTATTCGGTAAGATGGAAAATGATATTTTACTTAAGGTATATGTGAAGGATGATGATGTATCAAAAGAACTTCTTTCATATATGACAGAGCTTGGTAAACTTACAGACAAGATTTCTGTTGAAGAGGTAAAAGATGAAGCAAAAGCCCCTGTTGTAGAAATACATAGAGACGGAGAATACAGTGGTCTGGCATTCCACGGTGTTCCGGGAGGACATGAATTTACTTCATTTATTCTTGGTATATACAATGTATCAGGTCCGGGACAGGGATTAAGTGATGATATAAGAGAGAAGATACTTAATATAAAGGATAAAGTATCGTTTAAAATCTTAGTATCACTCAGCTGTACAATGTGTCCTGATCTTGTTGTAGCGGTACAAAGAATTGCTTCGTTAAATACGAATATTGATGCACAGGTTTATGATATAAATCATTTCGGAGATCTCAGAGAAAAGTATCATGTAATGAGTGTGCCGTGTTTGGTAATGAATGAAGATAAAGTTTTCTTCGGTAAGAAGAGTATAGAAGAAGTTCTTGAGTATATAAATAATTAAATATTAAAACTATTGAATTCAGTAGGCTGAACCGTGTTATAAAAGTGAAGTTTTGTAACGGTTCAGCCTTGCTTTTTATTTGGAAAAGATGATAAAATATTGAATGTCTTACAACGTAAATTGTAATATATTTATGGTCGAAGTTGTGGCTTATAAATATAGTTTTTAAGCTTTTAGGTAAAAATTAGGAGAAGAATAATGAAACTTAATCAAATAAGTATTTTAGAAAATGCAGCGGCATGGGAAAAACTTGGATACTCTCTACCAAAGTATGACAGAGAGCAGGTGAAAAATAATACACTTGCAAATCCGAACTGGATACATTTCGGTGCCGGGAATATTTTCAGAGCATTCCAGGCAAATGTTTTAAACAATCTCTTAAATGAAAAGAAAACAGATATAGGTCTTGTTGTTGCAGAAGGTTTTGATTATGAAATAATAGATAAGGCATTCAAGTCATTTGATGATTTAACAATATATATGAAACTATGTTGTGACGGTACGGTTGAGAAAAATATTGTAGGATCAGTCGTAGAGTCTTTGAGAGTAGATCCTAAAAATACGGATTATGAAACGTTAAAGGAGCTTTTCAGAAAACCTTCGCTTCAAATGGTAAGTTTTACAATTACTGAAAAGGGATACGCTGTAGTGGATGGAAACGGCAATACTCCTGCAGGTATTGAGGCTGATTTTAAAGTAGGACCTGAAAAAGCAAACAGCTATATGGGTAAGGTATGTGCTATGCTCTATGAGAGATTTAAGGCATGTGCACTTCCGGTTGCCATGGTAAGTATGGATAACTGCTCACATAACGGTGATAAGCTTAAAGGCGCTGTAACAGCATTTGCAAAGAATTGGTCTGATAACAATGTCTGTGACAAAGGATTTTTATCATATGTAGAAGATGAAAAAAAGGTAAGTTTCCCATGGTCTATGATTGATAAAATAACACCGAGACCGGCTGACTCCGTAATGAATATGCTTGTTAAAGACGGTATAGAGGATGTTGGTTTTGTTAAGACAAGCAAGAATACATTTGTGGCACCGTTTGTAAATGCAGAAGAGGCTGAATACCTTGTAATTGAGGACAATTTCCCGAACGGCAGACCTAAGCTTGAAGATGGTGGAGTAATGTTTACAAAGCGTGAAGTTGTAGATATGGTAGAGAGAATGAAGGTATGTACATGCCTTAATCCTTTACATACAACTCTTGCAATATATGGATGTCTCTTGGGATATGAAAAAATCAGTGACGAGATGAAAGATACAGAGCTCACAAAACTTATTCAGACTATCGGATACAAAGAGGGACTTCCTGTAGTTACAGATCCGGGAATTATAAATCCTAAAGATTTCATAGATACAGTAGTAGAGGTAAGACTTCCAAATCCGTTTATGCCTGATACACCGCAGAGAATTGCCTGTGATACATCACAAAAGCTTGCAATAAGATTCGGTGAGACGATAAAGGCATATGAGAAGAGTGAAAGTTTAAAGGTATCAGACCTTAAGCTTATACCACTTGTATTTGCAGGTTGGGCAAGATATCTTATGGGTATCGATGACAATTTAAATAAATTTGAGCTCAGTCCGGATCCTTTACTTGATAAGGTAGTTCCTATGGTGGAAGATATTAAGATCGGTGATACTGATGTACATTCAAGACTGGAAAAGCTCTTTAGCGATGCTTCTATATTTGGAGTAAATCTTTATGAAGTAGGTCTTGGAGAGCTTGCAGAAAAATACTTTGTTGAACTTATAGCAGGAAAAGGAGCTGTAAGGGAGACATTGAAGAAATATGTGGGATAATATCGGTAACTTTGGTTACTTTTACTGTATAGATATTATAGAAGGAGAAATTTATGCAAATGACTTGGCGCTGGTACGGTGAAGGAAATGACTCCGTTACCTTAAAGCAAATCAAGCAGATTCCGGGTGTAGAGGGCATTGTTTGGGCACTACATAATAAGGCTGCAGGAGAAGTTTGGGAAGTGGCTGAGATAGAAGAAGTAAGAAAGCAACTGGAGCCATATGGTTTCAATATGGATGTTGTTGAATCAGTAAATGTTCATGATGATATAAAGATAGGTTTACCAAGTAGAGATGCACTTATAGAGAACTATAAAACAACTCTAAAAAATCTTGCAAAATTCGGTGTAAAAGTTGTATGTTACAACTTTATGCCTGTATTTGACTGGACAAGAACTGATTTACATCATGAGTTGCCTGACGGTTCAAATGCACTTTTTTATGAAAAGAAAGTTATCAGAGAAGATCCTATTGAGATGGCAAAATATATCATAGAAGGGTCAAAGGGATACACAATGCCCGGTTGGGAACCTGAGAGACTTGAGCATCTGAAGGAGCTTTTTGAGGCATATAAGCCTGTTACAAAAGAAAAGCTTTGGGAAAACTTAAAGTATTTCTTGGAGGCAATAATGCCTACTTGTGAGGAATGTAATATCAAAATGGCTATTCACCAGGATGATCCGCCATGGGATATTTTCGGACTTCCAAGACTTTTGGTTGATGAAGCTGCAATCGATAAGTTTTTAAAGCTTGTAGACAATCCTTATTCAGGACTTACACTTTGTTCAGGTTCATTGGGAGCAAATGAGAAAAACAGAGTTGCAAATATAGTAAGGAAGCACTGTGACAGAATCTACTTTGCACATATAAGAAATGTAAAGCACTATGAAGGAGGAGATTTCTCGGAAGTTTCACATAGAGATTGTGACGGAGATGTAGGAATCCTTGATATTATAAAGGCTTATCACGACTGTGGATATACAGGATATATTCGTCCTGACCATGGAAGACATATCTGGGATGAAAAGTGTAGACCTGGATACGGTCTGTATGACAGAGCACTTGGTGTAATGTATATTCTTGGTGTATGGGACGCACTTGAAAAATTTGATAAGAAATAAGGTTTTAAGGTGAGGTTATGCCTTCCCTTTTATGTTATGTGAAAACTTTTTTAATTAAAATAATTAACATATGTTAATTGCTTGTATCTGTTAATATATGTGTTTCACAGATTACAATTAATTATGTAAGAAAGTTGTAATTTTTTAGAAAGGTAATTTACATTGCATTATTTGTTGAATGATGTTATTATCCTAAATGTTTCGTTAAGAAATATTAAATTAATTTGATATATGGAGGGATATATGAAACGTTTAATAGCGACACTTACATTAGGATTAGGTTTAACATTTGGAGCAGTTTTTGCAGCTAATGCAGCTCCATCAACAATTATTATACCGTCAAGAAGTACTACTGCAGTAGTGGCAACATCATCAACAGCAACACCTTCAACACCATCTGTTGCAACACCTTCAAGTTCAGGAAGAGGAAGAGGCGGTTCTTCATCGTCAGGTGGTTCAGGTTCAAGCAACAGAAGAAGCAGCTCAGTATCAACTTTAAGCTCTTCAGCAGGTACATGGGTGAAGGATGCTAACGGCTGGTGGTTAAACTATGGTGCAGGAAATTATGCAAAGAATACTTGGGTATTCAAGGATTCTAAATGGTATTATTTCAATGCAGACGGTTATATGTATACTTCATGGTTACATATCAATAACAACTGGTACTACTTACATGATGACGGACATATGAACATCGGATGGTTACTCACAGAGAATACACATCTTTGGTACTATTTCGATGCTAACGGCGCTATGTGGTACAATGCAACAACTCCTGACGGTTACTATGTAAATAATGATGGAGTTTATGTAGCAAGATAATTTAAGAAAAAGATTTAAGCAGATAGGTTGTTGCCTATCTGCTTTTTTATAGAATTTTTAAATTCAATAAGAGGAAAACACAAACTTTACACTTGAAGCACACATTTTGAACATATCTTTATTAGATAATACAGCGCATAAAAAAAACCCCATTTTAGAAACGAGGTACAATATGAAAAAGAATAAAAAGAAAATGTGTGTTTGGCTTATAACTATGGCGCTTGGATTAGCAATAGTAGGTTGTTCAAATAAAAAGACAACAACTACAACAGAAACAACAATACAGCAGAATAAAACTACTGCAACCAATACTTCAAGTATAACAACAGTTGGTGAATATTCAGATGAAGATCTTAATACTTCATACTCAGACTCAGATACAAAGATTGAACTCAGTGTCGGTAGTGCCAATATAACGGGAGACGGTGCTACATTTGAAGATGGAAATATTAAAATAACAAAGGCGGGTACATATGTTCTCAGCGGAGACTTTGACGGACAGATAATAACTGAAGTTGGTGATGAGGATGTAGTACACCTGGTATTCAACGGCATTAATATTACAAATACAAAATCTGCAGCTATTAATGCAGCTACAGGGAAGAAAGTTGTAATTACACTTGTAGACGGAACAACAAACACTCTCAGCGACGGAACAAGCTATGAGTATGCGGATGGTGAAGATGAACCTGATGCAACATTATTTGTAAAAAATAATTTAACGATAAACGGAAACGGCAGTCTTAATATAGATTCAAATTTTGCGGCGGCAATAAAATCAAAAGATAATCTTATTATACTTGGTGGAAATATATATATTGATTCAGTAGATAAGGCTATAAAGGGTAAAGATTCTGTTACCATAGAAAATGCAAATATAACTATAAATGCAGAAGATGACGGTATCACAACAGACGGTGCGTTGGTAATAAACAGCGGAAATATCAATATAGAAAAGGCCGGAGAAGGTCTTGAGGCTATTACTATTGATATTAACGGTGGAAATATTGATATTGTTGCAACAGATGACGGTCTGAATGCAAGAGGTCTTCTAGATGACAGTGCCTCAGATGAAGAAAAGGAAGCATATGGAGAGGAGAACCAGGCTGATACTTACTTAAAGATTACAGGTGGTGTGGTGAATGTAGACGCCGGAGCAGACGGTATTGATTCAAACGGTCAGGTATATATTGAAGGAGGAACTGTATATATATCGGGAGCAACTTCAGGTCCGGACGTTGCACTTGATTACAATGGTGAAGCGACAATTACAAGCGGTACATTTGTAAGTACCGGTGTTCAGGAGATGTCACAGACATTTTCAAGTAATTCAACACAGAACTTTATAACTGCGTACTATTCAAGTGCTCTTGAAGCAGGAACGGAGATAAAGGTAACCGATAAGAGCGGTAATGTTGTTGTAAGCTATACAGCAGCCAAGTCATTCAGCTTTGCAGTTATATCTTCAGATAAGTTAACTACAGGAGAAACATATACAGTAACTGCAGGAGATAACAGCAGTGAAGTTACTATAACAGCAGGTGGAAATACTATCGGAGAAAGTACCGGTGGAGGACCCGGAGGTCAAGGAGGCATGGGTGCCCCTGATGGAAACGGAGGTCCGGGAGGAAATCATCCTACAGGAGAGCCGCCACAAAAGCCTACCGATGCAAACGGTAATGAACTTGAAATGCCGGAGCCACCAAGCAGTAATTCATCACAGACAGAAAAAAATTAAAAATAATATTTGATAAATGCATATAAAATGATAAACTTAGATAGAGGGTTGTTTGCCCTCTATTTTTTGATTTGAGGAGATTTATGAAGATATACATGGCACCTATGGAAGGTGTAACAAACTATGTTTTCAGGAAGGTATATATAAAGCATTTTAGCGGAGTGGACAAATTCTTTACACCTTTCATTACACCACATATGAAAAAAGGATTTTCAAAATCCGAATTGATGGAACTGAATTCAGAATACAATAAGGGACAATATCTGATACCGCAAATACTTACAAACAGTGCAGAAGATTTTTTAAAGCTTGTAGATGAAATAGAGGAGATGGGTTATAGTGAATTCAATATAAACCTTGGTTGTCCTTCAGGAACTGTAACATCAAAGGGGCGTGGCTCAGGTTTTTTACAGGATCCTGAAGCTTTAGACAGATTCTTTTATGAAATATTTGAGAAGAAAAATAATATAACAATTTCTGTAAAAACAAGAATAGGTTTTTCGGATTATGGAGAATGGGATGATTTACTAAAAGTATATAAAAAATATGATTTTAATGAAATAATAATTCATCCGAGACTACGAAGTGATTTTTATAAAAATAATATACACTTGCCTTCATTTACAGAAGCCTGTAAAACTTTTAAACAGAATATTATATATAACGGTGATATAAAGACATTAGACGATGTTAATGATTTGAAAACAAAAATATTTGATGAGAAAGTTACAGGAATTATGATTGGAAGGGGTTTGGTAAGAAATCCTCTACTGGCCGAGTCCATAAAGGAAAACATAGAAACTATCTGTATTAGAAGGACGATAGAATTTTTGGATGATATAGTTGAAGAGTATATGTCTTTGGGTTTCGGAGAAAGAAATACTTTATTTAAACTCAAAGAAATCTGGGGAATGATAATGGGTGATGATGACAGATATGTAAAAATACTGAAAAAGATAAGAAAATCCGGTGGACTGAAAGAATATAAAATGGCTATAAATGAATTGTATTAAAGTAAAGCCGGAATTCAAGATGAAATTATTTATGAATAAGAATAATGTTATAAAAAAGTAAGAAAATTTAGAATATAAATTTGTTGCGGAATAATAAAAATTACTATATACTTTAAAAAGTATTGATAAAAATTTAATGCGTTTTATCACTACAAGAAACTGTTTTAGGAGGCAAAATTATGGGTGTATTGCAGTTCTTTGTTAATTGTTTTTGGTTTATTTTCTACGCACTTGCAGTTGTAGGAATGTTCAAGGCCTTTGAGAAGATGAATATTGAAGGATGGAAATCAATTATTCCATTTTATAATGATTATCTTTACGCAGGAAAGACATGGGATCAGAAGTATATTATTTACTTTTGGTGTGCATTCATTCTTTCAAGAATAGTAGCATTGATAGCAGAAATCGGTGGATTTATCGGTTTCCTATTCGGTCTGGTAAGCTTTGCGTTCTTGGTACTCTTCATTGTTGCAAGAGCAAGATTCTGCTATTGGAAAGCAAAAGCTTTCGGATATGATGTAGGATTTGCAGTAGGCTTATTCTTTTTACCGTTCGTGTTTGAGATTATTCTCGGTTTCGGTGATGCACAGTATCAGGGAAATGTGTTCGCAGAGAGCGGATCACAGTATTAATAAGTTTAATGATTGTAAAGAAAGACTTCGGTCTTTCTTTTTTTGTTTGAGAAAAAAATGATTTTTGTAGTATAATTTACTTAGAAACTTAATCAATCGATTAGAAAATAGATTTAAGGAATAAATATAATGACAGAAGAGAAAAAAGTATATACAGCAGAAGAAGTTTATAAGAGTATTTTAAAAAGAATAATACGACTTGAACTTGAACCGGGACAGCTTATCAGTGAAAATCAAATGTGTATAGATTACGGTGTATCAAGATCAATAATAAGAAATGCTTTTACAAAATTGGCACAACTGAAATTTGTAGAAGTAAGACCTCAGAGAGGTACCTATGTAACACAAATTGATTTAAATTATATATCAGATCTGTTAATGCTTAGAACAGCGGTAGAAAAAGAAGTTATATATGAGATGTTTACCAAGCTGGATGAGTCTGCGAGATTGGAATTGGTAAAAAAGCTTGAGAAGAATATTGAAGAAGAAGAGAAGTATATAGATGAGAAGACATATTCGCGTAGATTTGGAATACTTGATAGCGAATTTCATAAAACTATGATAGACAGTGTGAACAGATATGCGTTAGTTGTAATTCTGAGTGATATCATGCTTCACATTTCCAGGTGGAGAAACTTTGATGTTAAGTTTGCAGATCGTATACATGAGCTTGTAGAGGAACATAAGAATATAGTAAAAGGGATAAAGAGTAACGACCTTTATAAAGCACAGGAGTGCATGGCTGCACACTTAGAAACAATTACAGATATATATGAAAGTGCAATAAAGCAATATCCCAAATATTTCATATCATAAAAAATGCAAAAAAAGCTTAAGTTTTGCAATCTTTATCAATATAGTAAAGTTTACTACATGGATCTGAAGTGTATTAATATTATAGTGCAATATTATAATGAAAAATTACAATAATATGCTAAACATACAAAAAATAAGATGAAATAATAAATAGATAAAAAAATAAATGAAAATTCACATGTAAATATAGTAAAAATGCATATTTACAAAAATATTAAGAATTGATAATATTATAACATAGATGTTGGTTATATTATTAACACATTTATTTTTTGGGATTACTTGTATACTAGTAGACAAGATATAAAGGAGAAATTTATGTACACATTAGGTGTTGATATCGGATCAACCACTTCAAAGGCTGTAATATTGGAGGATGGAGAAAACATAGTAGCTTCTTCAATAGTTGTAGCAACTGTGGGAACAGCCGGTGTAGAAGAAGCTGTAAAAAATGTACTAAACTCTTCAAAACTGGAATTAAAAGATATTAAGTCGGTAGTTGCTACAGGTTATGGAAGAATGAACTACGATTTGGCTGATTATAAAGTCAGTGAGTTGACGTGCCACGCGCTTGGAGTACATAAAGAGTTTCCTAATGTCAGAACGGTAATAGATATCGGTGGACAGGATGCGAAAGTAATATCACTTGCAGCTAACGGTAAAATGACAAATTTTGTTATGAATGATAAATGCGCTGCAGGAACCGGAAGATTTCTTGATGTGATGGCTAATATTCTTAATCTCCAAATAGACGAATTGGAGATTGAGGCGTTAAAATCTGATAATCCTGCAAATATATCAAGTACATGTACAGTTTTTGCGGAGTCGGAGGTTATATCTCAGCTTGCTACAGGAAGGAATATCCCGGACTTGGTAGCCGGAATATGTAAATCTGTTGCGATAAGAGTTGCCGCTTTAGCTAAGAGAGTCGGAATAGTTGAAGAAGTATGTATGAGTGGCGGTGTAGCTAAAAACTCAGGTGTTAGAAATGCTATGAGTAAAGAACTTGGTGTAGATATAGTGTTTAGTAAGAACGCTCAACTTATGGGAGCACTTGGAGCCGCAATATACGGCTTTAAAAAGTCATAAATTTTTATATTAAAAAGTAGGAGGAAACCAGTGGAAGAAGCTAAAAAACAAAAGCCTACTATAGATCCAAACAGTGCAAAAGCCAGATTGGGTAAGATAGCAGCAAAGGCATACAGTGACTGCGTAGAGGCTAAAAAGCGAGGCGAATTGGTAGGATGGTGCGCAAGTAACTTTCCGGTAGAGATTCCTGAAACATTAGGATTATATGTATGTTATCCTGAAAATCAGGCAGCCGGAATTGCAGCCAGAGGTGGTGGAGAACGAATGTGTAGTGAGAGTGAAGGCGATGGATATTCTAATGATATATGTGCATATGCCAGAATATCTCTTGCATATATGAAGCTTAAGGAAGCACCGGAACAAGATATGCCACAACCGGATTTCGTTCTATGTTGTAATAATATATGTAACTGTATGATTAAATGGTATGAGAACATTGCTAAAGAATTGAATATTCCTATGATTATGATAGATATTCCTTTTAACCCTGATTATGAAGTTTCAGAGGCAATGACAGCTTATATCAGAAATCAATTCTGGGATGCAATACATCAATTAGAGGAGATTACAGGTAAAAAGTGGAGTAATGAAAGATACGAAGAGGTAAGAAAGATATCAGGCAGAAGCTCCAGAGCATGGCTTGAGGCAACTGCTACAGCTAAGTATTCACCGTCACCATTTAACGGATTTGATTTATTAAATCATATGGCTGTTATGGTTACAGCCCGAGGAAAGCTTGAAGCAGCGGAGGCAATGGAGACTTTGCTTAAAGAGTATAAAGAAAATCATGAAAAAGGTGAGTCTACATTTAAGGGTGAAGAAAAATACAGAATTATGTTTGAAGGTATAGCATGTTGGCCATGGCTTCGTGCTACAGCAACCGGACTTAAGAGTCGTGGAATAAATATGGTTACAACTATATATGCTGATGCTTTCGGATTTATTTATGATGACTTTGACGGAATGTGCAGGGCATATGCAAATGTTCCTAATTGTATGAATATAGAACATGCAAGAGATAAGAGAACAAAGCTTTGTAAAGATAACAGTGTTGAAGGACTTCTTGTACATACAAACAGATCTTGTAAACTTTGGTCGGGATTTATGTCTGAGATGAGCAGACAAATCGGTGAGGAGTGTGGAATTCCCGTTGTAAGTTTTGACGGAGATCAGGCTGATCCAAGAAACTTCTCTGAAGCTCAATATGATACAAGAGTTCAAGGTCTGACAGAAATTATGGAAGTAAATAAGGAAATTTAAGGGGGAGACTATGTGGCATTGTTTAGAAACTTTAAAAAAGGTTAGTGTGTCTCCAAAGGAACAGCTCGATAAATACCTCTCAGAAGGAAAGAAAGTTATAGCTGTTGCACCTGTATATACACCTGAGGAGATAATTCATGCTTTTGGATTTGTACCGATGGGAGTATGGGGAGCAGATATTGAAATAAACGAGTCAAAGAAATATTATCCTGCATTTATTTGCTCAATAATGCAGACTATATTGGAGCTTGGAATAAAGGGAAATTATTCCGGAGTAAGTGCAATAGTAGTTCCGTCACTTTGTGATTCGCTTAAAACTTTAGGTCAGAACTGGAAATATGCCGTAAAAGATATTCCGTTTATACCGATGACTTATCCACAAAACAGAAAAACTGATTATGCGGTTGATTTTACTGTTGAAATGTATAAGAGAGTAATAAATGACCTGGAGGATATCACAGGTGAAAAGTTTGATGAGAGTAAACTTAAAAAAACATATGAAATCTATAATGAACATAATAGGGTAATGAGAGAATTCTCAAAGATTTCAGAAGATTATGAAGTATCTGCAGCAGACAGAAGTGCAGTATTTAAGAGTGCATGGTTTATGCTTAAAGAAGAGCATACAGAACTTGTTAAGGAACTTATCGAGCTTATTAAAAAAGAAGGAAAGATTTCTAAGAAGCTGAGAGTTTATACAACAGGAATATTGGCTGATGCACCGGATTTACTTAATATATTTGACAGTAATAATCTGCAGATAGTAGGTGATGATATAGCTTATGAATCAAGACAATATAGAACAGACATTACAAGCGGAAATGATTTATATGCTTTAGCAAAGAAATTCTCGGAAATGGATAATTGCTCACTACTGTATGACAGAGATAAAAAAAGAGTAAGCTTTATAATTGAAGAAGCAAAGAAGAAAAAAGCAGATGGTATAGTTGTTCTTATGACTAAATTCTGCGATCCTGAGGAGTTTGATTATGTGCCGATAAAGAGAGCGGCAGACGAGGCAGGTATTCCACATATAAATATAGAAGTGGACAGACAAATGAAAAATTATCAGCAAGCAAATACTATGTTACAAACATTTGCAGATATGTTGATTTAGGAGGAACATCATGATTAATAAGGACAAAATGCCTGTGGTGATAGGCGTAGCATTCGTATGGTTTACAACTCAGTTTGGTGGCGGTTTTGCATCAGGAAACCAGTTGAGAGCGTTCTTTTTGAACTTCGGAATATGGGCATTTGTAACCTGTATTCTTACTCAAGCAATCGGTGCATTCTATCAGTGGTATGCACTTAAATATGCTAAGAAACATGAATTATACAACTATGCAAGTTTCAATAAGAGCTTCTATAGATTTAATGATAAGTTCGGAAAAAAGGCCGGAGATGTTTTGGCTGTAGTTTTCAGTACATTATATGAGTTGGTTTATTTAGTAACTATTTGTGTGGCACCTGCAGCAGCTTTTGCAACCGGTGTGGCTACAATGGAAAAATCATTTGGAATTAATCATTGGATCGGAACAATATTTACAGGCTTATTTATCTTTATTGTTGCTGTTTACGGTACAAATGTTGTTAGAAAAGTGGCATCAACACTTTCAGTTTTAATAGTTGCAGGATTATTCCTTGTTTATATACCTAATATTGTTATGCAGTGGGGAGACATTATGTCAAATCTTTCAGCAGAGATTGCAAATCCTGCACCTGTCGGTCCTGCTATGATAAAGGGTATTGTATATGCCGCATTCCAGTTGGGTGCAATAGGCTTACTTGTACAGCATGCTAAACCTTTTGATTCTCCTGATATGGCAAAGTCATCAATGGTATATGGATTTTTTGTAAACGGTTTTATATGTTTACTTGCAGTTCTTGGACTTACAGCTATTATCAATGAGCCTGATTTTGCAAAGGAATCTATTCCGCTCATTATACTCGTAAATAAAGGATTTGCACCTGACATCTTAAGACCTATGATTTCAATACTTATTGTTTTAGGTTCTGTATCAACTGCAGTAAATATGATTGCCGGAATGAGCAACAGAATTTGTTCATCTATTGATAAGAATTTTGATCCTAATAATAAACCGGGCGTAAATGTTATTGTTGTTACATTAGTATGTACATTACTTGCATTCTTTATTGCACAGTTAGGTTTAAACAAGATCGTTGCCGTTGGATATAAGTATTTAGGTTATCTTACAATACCTGTAATCATGATACCTTATCTTATTCATATGGCTGTTACAAAGTTTGACAAAGAATAAATTAAAAGGGAGAAGAGATATGAGTAAACCTTTAGAGGGCGTAAAAGTAGTTGAGTTGGCAACATTTATTGCCGCTTCTACATCGGGAAGATTTATGGCTGATTTGGGTGCTGATGTTATAAAAATCGAATCAGCAAAAGGAGATCCGCTAAGATATACAGCACCAAGTGAGGGTAGACCTCTTGATATGTATGAGAACACAACATGGGATCTTGAAAACGGAAATAAAAGATGTATTTCTTTGGACATGAGAAATCCTGAGGCAAAGGAAGCATTCTTTAAACTTCTTGATACTGCCGATGTACTTATAACAAACTGGAGAGTACAGGCACTTGAGAGAGCCGGTTTAGACTATGAAACACTTAAGAAGAGATATCCTAAGCTTGTATATGCTATTTGTACAGGATATGGAGAATTCGGACCGGATAAGGATCTTCCGGGATTTGACTTCACAGCATTTTTTGCAAGAGGCGGATACCTTGATTCCTTAAGACAAAAGGGAAGTGTTCCTATGAATGTTGTACCGGGACTTGGAGACCATAATGTCGGAATGAACCTGGTTGCAGGAATTCTTGCAGCACTGTATCAGGCAAAGGTGAAGGGTGTCGGTGAAAAAGTAGAGACATCATTATTTGAGAGTGCAATATTCAATTTCGGAATGATGATTCAAGCATCGAACTATGAAGGAATAGCACAAAACTATCCTATAGATGTAAGGGAAAGTGCGAATCCTTTTAATGCAGCCTGGAGAACAAAGGATGAAAGATTTATACAAACATGTATGCCTGACTACAATACTTACTATAAGAAATTTATGGCAGCTATCGGCAGAGAAGATCTGGTAGAAAGTGATAAGTATTTCCCGGTTCAAAGCTTACAGGCTAATAAACTTGGAACAGAAGTATATGATATTGTAATGGAAGCTATAAATAAGAAGGACATGGAGTATTGGAGAACAGTATTTACAGAGGCTGATATTCCGTTTGCTTTAGCACAAAACTGGATGGAAATCAGAAATGATAAGCAGGCTGAGGCAAACAATTGTTTCTATGATATGACATATGAAAATGGAAATACAAGACGATTGGTTAGACTTCCTGTAAAGTTTACAGAGATGGGAGTACCTGATTATAAGAGAGGTCCGCTTATCGGTGAGAACGGAAGAGAGGTACTGAAAGAAATAGGCTATAGCGATTCTGATGTAGATAAGCTCATAGATACTAATGCTCTGTACATCTGGGAAAAAAAGTAAAAAAGCAAAAAAGGACTTTATAGTCCTTTTTTAGCTCAATTTAACTTGTATACAAGTATCTCATTGATTTTAAAGGTAGGAAAATGTTTGTAAATATTATTGAAGTATTAAAAAATAATGCGATTAAATATGCTGATAATGTAGCACTCGAGGATGAGAATAAGAGTTTATCCTGGAAAGAATTGGATAAAAGTTCAGATAGCATTGCACAAATTTTTCTAAAAATGGGATATGAAAAAGGCTGTCACATTGGGGTATCCGGTAAGAACAGTATTGAATGGGCTGAGATTTTTCTGGGGATTTTAAAGTTTGGCGGTATACCTGTATTATTAAATACTCAATGGAAAACATGTGAACTTAAAAAAATTATAGAACACTGTGATATTGAATGTATTATATATGATAATAATATCACTACTATGAATAAATTATGTAGTGACAAGGTTAAGTGTATTTGTTTCAGTGAAGTTAAGGATAATATAATATTTTCAAGTGATATTAAGGCTTGTAATGCTGATATTAATGCAAAAGATACTGCATGTATAATTTTCACATCAGGTTCTACTTCCATGCCAAAGGCGGTAATGTTAAGCCATGAGAATATATTGAGCAACTCAAGCTCTATTGTTAAGGCATTGCATTGGAACAGTGAAGATAAGATGTGTATATGTGTACCTATGTTTCACTGCTTTGGGCTTACAGCAGGATTAATCTCAGGAATAGTAAGTAAGGCCGGTGTATATATAATTGGTGATTTTAGAAATAAAAAGGTATTTGAAGCAATAACAACTAAAAAGTGTAATATTCTCAGTGGTGTTCCAAGTATGTTTCTAATTTTCTATGAAAAATACGGAGACAGAAAATTTTTCGGTTTGAAGAGCGGGATTATTGCCGGATCACCTATACTATTGAATGATTACAGAAAAATTCTTGCTATGTTTCCAAAGATGAAACTGTTAACTTCATACGGTCAGTCCGAGACATCACCATGTGTAACAGTATCTGATTGGGATACTGATATAGAAAATATGCCTATTCATTGCGGAAAAGCGATAGAGGGTGTAAGCGTAAAAATTGACAGTGATTTCGTTCTTAAAGAGGGAGAAAATATACTCTGTGGCGAGGTATTGGTCAAAGGTGTCAATGTTATGCAGGGATATTATAATAATCCTGTTGAAAACGAAAAGATATTTACGAATGACGGATGGCTAAGGACCGGAGATTTGGGATATTTAGACAGTGACGGTAATCTATACATAAAGGCCAGAAAAAAGGATGTTATTATAAAACTTGGTGAAAAAATATCACCAATGGAAATAGAAGAAGTTGTATACAAGATAGACGGCATAAAACATGCAAAGGTATGTGGTATTCCTGAAAAAATAGTGCAGGAAGAGGTAGCTCTTTGTATTGTTACAGACAGGGAGATTTCAGATGAATATATTATTGATTATTTGAAACAATATTTATCGGAATATAAATTACCAAAAAAAATTTTTAGATTCGATAGTTTCCCTTCTACCTCAAATGGAAAGATAGATATTGCCGCATTAAAAAATAAGATTAATAGAATATTAGACAAAGGAGAAAATCAATGTCAGAATGCTATTTTACAGAACAACATGAATTGATTAGAAAGCTTGCAAAAGATTTTGCTGAGAAAGAACTTACGAAGGAATTACTCGATGAAGTGGAAGAGACAGGGGTATTTCCGGAGGAAGTATTGCAGAAGATGGCTAAGGCCGGATTCTTTGGAATAAAGATTCCGAAAGAACTTGGTGGACAAGGAGCGGATGCAAGAAGCTATGTCCTTGTAATGTCGGAAATAGCAAAGGCATCAGGTGTTGCCAGCATATATGTATCAAGCCCTAATTCGCTCTCAGGTGGGCCGTTGTTGATAGCAGGAAATGATGAGCAAAAGAAAAAGTATCTAACTCCGGTTGTTAAAGGTGAAAAGAAACTTGCGTTTGCTTTAACTGAGCCGGGTGCAGGATCTGATGCTGCAGGTATGACTACAACAGCGGTAAAAGACGGAGATTATTATATCTTAAACGGAAGAAAATGCTTTATAACAATGGCTCCTTTATCAGATTATGCAGTTGTTTTTGCAAAAACAGATATGACAAAGGGAACAAGAGGTGTAAGTGCATTTGTAATTGATATGAAACAGGAAGGTGTCAGTTGCGGAAAGCACGAAGACAAGATGGGACTTATAGGATGTGCAACATCTGATATCGTTATGGAAAATGTCAGAGTGCATAAATCAGACATGCTTGGAGAAGAGGGCAAAGGATTTAATCTTGCTATGGCTACACTTGATACAGGTAGACTTGGTGTTGCATCACAGGCAATCGGTGTTGCTGAAGCATGTTTGGAAGAGGCGTGTAAATACGCAAAAGAAAGAAAACAGTTCGGAAAGAACATAGGCGCATTCCAGGCTATAGGATTTACAATAGCGGATATGGCAACAAAACTTGAAGCGGCAAAGCAATTGACATATAGAGCTGCATATATGATGGATACAAAACAGGATTCGGGTATGGCTGCCAGTATGGCAAAACTCTATGCAACAGAAATTTGTAATGAAATAGCTGCAAAGGCTGTACAGATACATGGTGGATACGGATATATCAAAGATTATAAGGTTGAAAGAATGTATCGTGATTGTAGAGTATTTACTATATATGAAGGAACAAGTCAGGTTCAACAGATTGTTATCAGCTCAAAACTACTAAGGAAATAATGGAGGATACAAATGAAAATATGTGTATGTGCTAAACAGGTTCCTGATACAAATGAAGTAAGAATTGATCCTGTTAAGGGAACATTGATAAGAGAAGGAGTGCCTTCAATATTAAATCCGGATGATGCAAATGCTTTGGAAGCCGCACTTCAACTAAAAGATGAATATAAAGATACTACAATATCAGTTATAAGCATGGGACCTCCACAAGCAACATATATGCTGAGAGAATGTCTTGCTATGGGTGCAGATGAAGCAGTTCTTTTGAGTGACAGAGCATTTGGTGGTGCCGATACCTGTGCTACATCTACAACAATTGCAGCAGGTATTAAGATGCTTGGTGATGTGGATATTATATTTGGAGGCAGACAGGCTATTGACGGAGATACTGCTCAAGTTGGACCACAGGTTGCTATGAGACTTGGAATTCCTGTAGTTACATATGTACAGAAAATTGTAGAATACACAGGAGATAAAATAAAAGTACAAAGACAATTGGAAGACGGTTATGAAGTTATAGAAGTGAAATTACCTTGCTTCCTTACTTGCGTAAAAGAATTAAATGAGCCAAGATATATGAGTGTCGGTGCGATTGTTGATGCTTATAAAAAAGATATTAAAATATATAATCATGAAGATGTAAAACTTGATCCTAAGGATTGTGGACTGAATGCTTCTCCAACACAGGTATTTAGATCTTTTACACCCCCTGTTAAGGGAAAAGGTGAAATGCTTCAAGGAAGTAATAAAGATATGGCAAAGCAGCTCGTTGTTAAACTTAAGGAAAAACATTTGATTTAAGGGGGAGAATATGTCAGTTGTAGTTATCGAAAAAGATTGTCGAGGATGTACTAAATGCGTTAAATCTTGTCCATTTGATGCTATTACTATGGAAAATAAAAAGGCAGTTATCGGAATCGCATGTACAAGCTGTGGAACATGTATAGAAGTATGCCCGTTTGATGCTATAGTAAAAGATGAAGTTGAAAAAGAAGAGCATGATTTATCATTATATCATGACATTTGGGTATTTGCTGAACAAAGACAGGGACAATTACAGGATGTAGCTTTAGAACTTTTGGGAGAAGGAAAAAAGCTGGCAGATGCAAGAGGTTGTCAGTTATGTGCTGTTGTTTGCGGATCGAATCTTACAAATATTGTTGATGAGCTCTTTGCACATGGTGCCCAAAAAGTATATTATATTGAGGATGAAAGACTGAACCAATATACTACAGACGGATATTCAATAGCAATAGGTGATGCAATAGAACAATATAAGCCGGAAATAGTTTTACTCGGCGCGACTCACATCGGTAGAGACTTAGGTCCATGCTTGGCTGTAAACTGTAATACAGGTCTTACAGCAGACTGCACAAAGCTTGAAATAAATGAAGAAACTAAAGGAATTATGCAGACAAGACCGGCATTCGGCGGTAATTTGATGGCAACTATAGTTTGCCCCAATCATAGACCGCAAATGTCTACAGTAAGACCGGGAGTAATGGAAAAGGCTGAAAGAGTAGATGGTGCAAAGGGAGAACTTATAAGAGTACAGACAAAGTTAAAAGACGAAGATATTAGAACAAAGGTATTGGAAGTAATAAAAACTGTACAGGAAAAAGTTTCACTTACAGATGCGAAGGTAATTGTTTCAGGTGGAATGGGCCTTGGAAATGCTGAAGGATTCAAGTTACTGGAAAGACTGGCAAAAGCTTTCGGTGGTACTGTTGCTGCTTCAAGAGCTGCGGTAGATGCAGGTTGGATTGATCATGCTTACCAGGTTGGTCAGACAGGAACTACAGTAAAGCCAAGTATATATTTTGCATGTGGAATTTCAGGTGCTATACAGCATGTAGCCGGTATGCAAAACTCGGATCTTATTATAGCAATAAATACTAATGAGAATGCTCCTATTTTTGATATTGCAGATATAGGAATGACAGGAGATTTATATAAAATTATTCCTGATATATTAGAAGAGATGGGAATGTAATATATACTAAGGGGGATTATCACATAATAATATGGTGATAATCCTTTTTAATAATATAAATAGTTTATTGTTTGATGGATTAGCAAGATAAAGTGCGCCGAAACTTACCAAGAAAAACTCTCAAATTAATGTTTCTATTGACATATTATCAACAGAAAGTACACATATATTTGTGCGAGATTAATATAATAAAAAATATTATAAGGTCAATATTCACAAAGTTATAAAGGGGATATTGACATAAAATTAGTTGCTATTTATAATTAAATCATTAATAGATTGTTGAAGTAACTATGAATATATCGGTAGTATTTGATATATTCAAATATTGATATAAAGATATTATATCTTTATATATAAAGGGCTATCATAAATGCTACAGGAAAGACTTGATTTGAATGACTTATAATTAATCCTGCAGTGTATGATAGCCTTCATTTTATGTCCATCCGCCGTCTATTGTGATTATTTGTCCTGTAAGATATTTGGATGTTGCAATTTTGTAGACAAGATCGGCAACTTCATCGGTTTCGCCGCCTCTTCCAAGCGGTATTTCATCAAATATAGAGTTTATTTCATCATTATAAAAGCATTTATTCATTTCAGTATTAATAAATCCGGGAGAGATCGCATTTACCAAAATATTACTTGGTGCAAGCTCTTTTGCCAGTGCTTTTGTAAAACTGTTTAAACCTCCCTTGGAGGCTGAATATGCCACCTCCATGGATGCACCTATATTTCCCCAGACAGACGAAATATTTATAATATGCCCTTTTTGTTCTTTTAACATATATGGAATTATATGCTTTGACATTAAAAAAACTGATGTGAGATTGGTATTAATTACATTGTTCCACTCATCTATTGACATATCCTGTATCAAACCGATAAAGGATATACCTGCATTATTTACCAGTATTTCTGTAGGTCCTATTTCTTTTGTTGAAGATGATATAAAATCTATTACAGCTTTTTCATTCGTGATATCACAGAGTTCTGTATAACATTTTACACCTGTATCTTCAATTATCTTTTTTGTTTCTTCAAGTCCTTTGGCGTTTGTTTTTGCACAGCCGATTATATTACATTTATGTTTTGCGAATTCTATTGCGACGGCTCTGCCGATACCGCCGGAAGCACCTGTTATAAGTACATTCATAATGTTCCTCTTTTTGTATATTTTATTTTACATTAAGGTAAAGAAAACGATATAATTAAAATGAATAATGCAGTTTATACCTTAAAAACCGTATTTTATACCTTTCATGTAGATTATATAGAAATTCATGTATAATGGCAATTGTTAGAGAAATCAGATGTTAAAGAGTGATACGGGAGTTCCATCCAATCTTGAGTGAATTTGTTTGGAGTATATAGGAGATCACAGTAAAAAAGCTATCATTTAGATAGCTTTTTTACGTTAAAAATTAAAACAAATAGATTTACTGCAGTTTGTACCTTAAAAACTGCAGTTTATACTTTTTTTATAAAAAGTATATTTTTGTTGCTATAATCATAATTGTCAAAGCCAAGAAATGTTTGAGAAGTCAAACTTTTCATAAATATCAATGTTTTATTTTAGAGTGATTGTTACAGTGATATAGCAAAGGCTGAGTGATAGTAGGAGTGTTTTAAGGGTGATTTTAGAGTGTGTTATATAGTTAGAGTGATATAACATAGTTAGAGTGATATATTTACGCAAGGGTTAGAGTTATATAAAAATGTTAGAGTAAAAATGTTAGAGTAAAATAAAAGGCATGGTGATGTAAGGCGCCATGCCTTTTATTTTTGCACTGTCAAAGGTAGAATATGAGATATATAAATGGTATAATAGAATCGGACATAATTAAGGAGAAGATATGAAGAAGATATTGTCTTATATATTTGTAGCGGTTTGGTGTATTTGTATTATATTGCTTGCATTAAACAGCTCTACCGATATTGTTAAATTAAGTGATAAAGCTTTTGAATTCATTATTTTCATGATGGTGTTTGGAATATTCGGGACAATGGTATTTTCAAATATTTTAACCGGCAGGATAAAATTTAGGGCGGCAAGGATTGCTATAATAATACTGTCGGGGATATTTTCAGTACTTTCGTTGTATATGTTTTTAACCAAATAAAATATTGAGGTGTTATATGAGAAGGAATTTACATTTTATATTTGATTCTATATTGATAATATGTGCATCAGTGTTGCTTTTAAATTCTTTTACAAAATATTTTGATTTAAGTGAAAAGTATAGGGCCTTGTTGTTTCTGATTCAAACAGTAGCAATGCTTGGCAGTACAGTATGTTCAGATTATTTTAAAGATAAAAAAAGTAATAGTATTTTAAAGATTGTACTTATAGCTATACTTAGTTTAACGATAATATTTATGCTGTATAATTTTTTTTCATTATAATATGTAAGATGAAACGGTTGCCTTATATCACTTTTATGTGATTTTATGGCAACCGTTTTTATCATTTAACTCAAGTTCTTTTTCTCTTTTTCTTATATCAAGTTCATCATCAACAAGGTCTTGCAGTGATATATTGTCAACTACATTGTTAATAGCATCTTCAACTTTTTTAAACAGATTCTGTGTCACACAGAAATCGGAATGGACACAAGAACCGTTGCCGTCAAGACAGTCAACCGGAGAGAGTGAGCCTTCGGTAAGTCTCAGTATTTCACCAACAGTATATTCTTCTACAGGTTTGATGAGTAAATATCCGCCTTGAGCGCCACGAATACTTTTTACAAGCTTAGCCTTTGAAAGAATGGAAACTATCTGCTCCAAGTATTTTTCTGAAATTCCGTAGGATTTGGAAACCTGATTTATTTTTGTGGGTGTATCGGAGTTTATTGCAAACTCGACCATCATTTTTAAAGCATATCTACCTCTAGTAGAAATTTTCATTTGATTCCTCTTTTCTATGTAATCTGATGATTTATTTCAGCTGAGAGCCTTTGGAGTTTGAGCGAAATCATCAGCTTGATTTAATTTAATACCTAGTGTATAACTAGGAATTGATACTATCATATCAAATATGGAAATAAATGTAAACTAAGTATGGTGATATTATTATAAATATGTGGTATAATGAAGACTTTAAGAGAGCTTATTAATTTACATATATTATGTTTTACGATAGAAAGGGCGAAGATGGAGAAGAACAGTCGATTTTTTGATAATGCCGAAGCTATATTTAACGGTATGAATACTTTTCTTACAACAAAGACTGTAGTGGGAGAACCTATTGTTGTAGGTGATACTACAATAATACCATTGGTGGATGTAAGTTGCGGAATGGCAACGGGTACATTTGAAGAAACCTCAAAGTCAAAGGGTGGCGGCGGAATGAGCGCCAAGATAACACCGAGTGCAATGCTTATTATTCAAGATGGAAGAACTAAGGTTGTGAATATAAAAAATCAGGATGCATTCACTAAAATCCTTGATATGATTCCTGAGCTTATAAATAAGGTTACAAATAAGTCTGATGTAGACAAGGATGCTACAAAGCAGGCTGAGACAATATTAAATGAAAGTGAAAGTAAATATATTGATTGACAATCACTATATTTTTGGTGTATACTTAGTAGGTATGCCGCTCAATGTTGGTTTCAAGCCTGTGTCAGGCACCAATTTTGGCGAGTAATGATAATAGGAGGTATCCTTATGTACGCAATTATTGCTACAGGTGGTAAGCAGTATAAGGTTTCTGAAGGAGATATCATTAGAGTAGAGAAACTTGGAAAAGCAGACGGTGAGGCTGTTACATTCGATCAGGTTCTTGCACTAAACGATGGAGAACTTAAAGTTGGAACACCTACTGTAACAGGGGCAAGTGTTAGTGCATCTGTTCTTAAAGAAGGCAAGGCTAAGAAGGTTATTGTATACAAGTACAAGCCTAAAAAAGGTCACCACAAGAAGAACGGTCACAGACAGCAGTTTACAGAAGTTAAGATTGAAAAGATTAATGCATAATCTTTATGATTGACGTTATTGCATTTGCTAAAGATGGCAAATACACCGGTTTGAAAGTTTCAGGACATGCAAACTTTGATGAAGAAGGCAAGGATATAGTATGTGCGGCGGTTTCGGTGCTTACACTGAATCTGGCAAATTCTATTGAACATTTTTGTGATGACGACTTTACGGTCGATTCTGATGACGGCTTCTTTTCGTTTGTTTTGCATGATAGAAGTGAAAAATCGGGACTATTACTGGATTCATGTATTCTTGGTCTTATGGATATAGGAGAAGAGTACGGAGATTTTATCAAGATTAATTTACAGGAGGTCAAGTAAATGTTAAAAATGAACCTTCAGCTTTTCGCTCATAAAAAGGGAGTTGGATCTACAAAGAACGGTCGAGACTCTGAGTCAAAAAGACTTGGTGCTAAGAGAGCAGACGGACAGTTTGTTTTAGCTGGAAATATACTATACAGACAGAGAGGTACAAAGATTCATCCGGGACTTAACGTAGGTCGTGGTGGTGATGATACTTTGTTCGCTACAGTTGACGGTGTAGTTCGTTTTGAAAGAAAGGGCAGAGACAAAAAGCAGGTTTCTGTTTACCCAAGAGCTATTGCTGAATAAGAGTTGAGACGGGAGGCTTCATACAGATGTATGAGGCCTTCTTTAATACAAAGAGGTATTTATGTTTGCTGACAGTGCAAAAATTTTTATAAAATCGGGTAAGGGCGGAGATGGTCATGTAAGCTTTAGAAGAGAGCTTTTTGTGGCAGCCGGCGGTCCTGACGGTGGTGACGGTGGAAAAGGCGGAGATATCATTTTTGAAGTGGATGAAGGTCTGAATACACTCACCGATTTTAGAATGAAGAGAAAATATGTGGCGGGAGACGGCGAGCCGGGTGGTAAGAGAAAATGCCATGGTGCTGATGCCAAGAGTCTGACGCTTAAAGTACCTGAGGGTACGGTAATAAAGGACTTTGAAACAGGCAAAGTAATTGCCGATATGTCCGGAGAAAATAAGAGAGAGGTTATCCTTAGAGGCGGTAAAGGCGGTTTCGGAAATATGAATTTTGCCACCGCTACCATGCAGGTACCTAAGTTTGCAAAGCCCGGTCAGCCCGGAAAAGAGATGTTTGTTCTCTTGGAGCTGAAGGTTATAGCTGATGTAGGTCTTGTAGGATTCCCTAATGTAGGTAAGTCAACACTGCTCTCCAGAGTAAGTAATGCAAAGCCTAAGATTGCTAATTATCACTTTACAACACTTGATCCTCATCTGGGAGTGGTGGATGTCAAGGGAGCAGGCGGTTTTGTTATGGCGGATATTCCGGGACTTATAGAGGGTGCCAGTGAAGGTGTAGGCCTTGGACATGATTTCCTAAGACATATTGAAAGAACCAAGGTACTTGTACATGTGGTAGATGCGGCTTCTACTGAAGGCAGAGATCCTGTAGAGGATATAAAAACCATCATGAATGAGCTTAAGAGTTATGATGAGAGCCTGCTTGAAAGACCACAGCTTATTGCTGCAAATAAAATAGATGCAATCTATGATGAAGAGAACAGTCAAATAGAGAGAATAAAGGAGGCTTTTCCCGACATTAAGGTATTCCCTATTTCGGGTGTAAGCGGAAAAGGTATACAGGAGCTTCTTTATGAACTTGTAAATGTTTTAAGTACAATCGACAGAACTGTTAAAGTTTTTGAGAAAGAATTTGAAGTAGATTATTCAAGTGATAAGAATCTTCCGTTTACAGTTGAAATCGATGAGGACGGAGTATTTGTGGTAGAAGGTCCAAGAATTGAAAAGATGCTTGGATATACAAATCTTGATTCTGAGAAGGGATTTGATTTCTTCCAGAAATTCTTAAAGGCTTCAGGTGTTTTGGAAAAGCTGGAAGAGGCAGGAATAGTTGATGGAAATACTGTTCGTATGTATGGCCATGAGTTTGACTATTATAAGTAAATAGGAGAGAAATGAATAGTAGACAAAGAGCATATTTAAAGGGACTGGCTATGAACCTTGACCCTATAATGCAAATAGGTAAAGCTTCTCTTACAGAGGAGAATGCTGCCGCTATTGCAGAGGCTATGGAGCCAAGAGAGTTAATAAAGATATCTGTTTTGAAAAACTGTGCCGACGATCCTAAGATAATTGCAGCCGAAATTGCAAAGCTTACAAGAAGTGAGGTTGTGCAGGTTATAGGAAAGAAGATAGTACTTTATAAACAGGCTGATGAGCCTAAGAACAGAAAGATAAACCTTCCGAAGTAATATGAAAAGAATCGGTATTCTTGGCGGTACATTTGATCCGATACATTTAGGACATTTGATACTGGCAGAGGAAGCAAAAGAGTTGTGTAATCTTGATGAAGTATGGTTTATGCCCGCAAAGACACCGCCACATAAGCTTGGTAAAAAGATCAGTGAATTCTCTATCAGAAAATCCATGATTGAATTGGCGATACAGGGGCATGGCGGACTTTATTGTTCGGATTTTGAAAATACTTTAGAAGGTAATTCATACACTTTCAATACTTTGGAAAAACTTCAGAGTAAGTATATTGACGATGAGTTTTACTTTATTATGGGTGCGGATTCGTTTTATGAGATAGAAACCTGGAAAAATCCCGATATCATATTAAAGATAGTAAAATTGATAGTGGCATCAAGGGATTACAGCAATGAAAATCTTACCTTAAAAAATCATTTTGAGCATCTGAAAAGTAAATATGAAATTAAAGGTATTTACTTTTTGGATACTATGGATATTGATATTTCTTCAACTCAGATAAGGGAATTGGCCGGAGGCGGAGAAAGTATTACAAAGTATGTTCCTGAGAGTGTTTGCAGATATATAGAAGAGAATAAAATATATGTTTGATTTTAGTCGAGAAAATATAGACCTTATAAAGGCTGATTTGAAAGATAAATTGCCGAAAAAAAGATATGAGCATACTCTTGGAGTGGCTTATACATCGGCCGCTTTGGCTATGCGCTATGGAGAGGATATTGTAAAGGCGGAACTTGCAGGTATTTTGCATGATGTTGCAAAAGGAGAGAAGGTTTCAAAACTCAAAGAGGATATGAAAGGATTTGACGATCCTTATACCGATAAAACTTATGTTGCATTGGTGGCAGATAAAGCGCCTCAAATTCTTCATGCAATATACGCACCTTACTTGGCAAGAAAAAACTACAATATTAAAGATAAAGATATCTTGTCGGCTATAAGATGGCATACAACAGGTAAAAAAGATATGAGTATGTTGGAAAAAATTGTATTTGTTGCAGACTATATAGAACCTAACAGAAAACAATTACCGGGCCTTGATGAGATAAGAAAACTTGCATTTGAGGATATAACTAAAGCGATAGGAAGAATTGCAAATTCAACTATTGAGTATTTGAGCAGTCAGGATATGTATATAGATAAATTTACATATGAATTGAGAGATGAAGAGGTGTAGATGGAAATAAAAGAAATTGTAAAAAAGATTTATAATATAATTGATGACAAAAAAGGCGAAGATATCAAGGTTATTGATATAACAAAAGTAAGTTCCGTAGCGGATTATTTTATAATAGCCAGTGCAAATAATGTAAATCAGGTTCAGGCTATATCTGATGAGATTGATTTTATTTTAGGTAGAGAAGGAATTGTTCCTCATGCTATAGAAGGAAATAAGAATGCAACTTGGATGTTACTTGACTATAGGGATATTGTTGTTCATATTTTTCTTAGAGAAGACAGAGCTTTCTATGATCTTGACAGAATCTGGAGAGACGGAATAGAAGTGGAGATGTAAAAAAGCTGCCGAAAGGCAGCTTTTTTAAGCTCGCGATCGGACTCGAACCGACGACCTACTCATTACGAATGAGTTGCACTACCAACTGTGCTACACAAGCCTATATATGAATAAAGGAAGAGCTTCACTCTTCCTTTAATGACCAATCCGGGAATCGAACCCGGGTTTGCGCCGTGAGAGGGCGCCGTCTTAGCCGCTTGACCAATTGGCCCTTTAACGGGATATTTACTTTTTGATGACCAATCCGGGAATCGAACCCGGGTTTGCGCCGTGAGAGGGCGCCGTCTTAGCCGCTTGACCAATTGGCCTTATAAATCGAGGTGACAAGATTCGAACTTGCGACCTCAGCGTCCCGAACGCTGCACTCCACCAAACTGAGCCACACCTCGAGATTTAAAGCAGGGGAAGAGGGGCTCGAACCCCCATTTACGGTTTTGGAGACCGTTGCTCTACCATTGAACTATTCCCCTCTGTAAGGTACTTTGATACTATACCAGTTAAGCTCTAATCTGTCAACTAAAAGTTTTTATTTTTTATAAAAAATTTGATTGAATTTTTTTGGATTCGTATTATAATCAAAGTAAATATTTGAAGGGGTGCTAATACGGCTGAGAGAGGTTTTTACCTTAACCCATAACCTGATCCGGGTAATGCCGGCGTAGGAAAGAAAAAGACTGCCGTAGAGCAGTCTTTTTTTGGAGGTAAATATGAATGCGAGTGTAGCTATACAGACATTACCTGAAATATATGACAATGAAGAAATAGTAAGAATTGTAGATGAGGTAATAGCATATATAAAGAGTACAGGTTTGAAATATTATGTCGGTCCTTTTGAAACAACAATTGAGGGCGAATATGACGAACTGATGGATATTGTAAAGGAATGTCAACATGTGGCGATAAGGGCAGGTGCACCGGGGGTAATGGCTTATATTAAAGTAAGCTTTAAACCTGACGGAGACTTGCTTACAATAGACAGAAAGGTGACAAAGCACCATACAGATGAAAAATAAAAGAGACAGTATATACCCGATCGGATTTGGTGTTTTATTTTTATTAATTTGGCAGATGCTTTGCAGCCTACAAATAATACCGGGATATCTTATGCCTTCACCTGTGCAGATAGTAAGTGCATTGGCAGAAGATTTTTTATTACTCATGTATCATCTTTTATATACACTGCTTGAAAGTATGCTTGGACTGACAGTAGGAGTGCTACTGGGACTTTTATTTGCATTGTTAATGGATAGATTTTCAAAACTGTATAAAACCTTTTATCCGATTATTATTATCAGCCAAACGATTCCTACAATAGCAATTGCACCGCTTTTGGTATTATGGTTCGGATATGATCTTTTGCCTAAAATTATACTGATAGTACTTGTGACTTTTTTCCCTATTACAATAGGTGTACTTGAAAGTTTTAAGAGTACGGACAAAGATGAGATAAACCTTTTAAAGTCTATGGGTGCAAGCGAAATTGATATTTATAAATTTATAAAGCTGCCTTCATCTATGGGGAAATTTTTTGCGGCATTGAAGATTTCAGCTTCATACTCTGTAGTAGGAGGTGTAATATCTGAATGGCTTGGTGGATTTAGAGGACTTGGCGTATATATGACAAGGGTTAGAAAGGCATATGCCTTTGACAAGATGTTTGCAGTTATAATTATTATATCTATACTTAGTTTATTATTATTAAAGGCGGTGGATATTTTGGAGAAGATATCCATGCCATGGGAGGAGAAACATGAAAAAAGTAATTAAGAATTTATTTGTTGCATTAAGTGTCGGTGCTTTGGTTTTGGGAAGTACTGCCTGCGGGAGTAAAAAGAATACAGAAACCGGCAGTAAAAAGCTGACTTTGGTACTTGATTGGACGCCGAATACAAATCATACAGGATTTTATGTTGCAATGGAAAAGGGATACTATAAGGATGCAGGAATTGAGCTTGAAATAGTTCAACCGCCTGAGGACGGTGCGGAAGTACTTGTTGCAAGCGGCAAGGCAAACTTTGGAGTATCCTTTCAGGATACTATGGCAGGAGCGCTTTCAGGAGACAATGCGCTTCCTATAAAGGCGGTTGCAGCTATAACACAGCATAATACTTCAGGAATAATGTCAAGAAAAGATGACGGAATTACATCACCTAAGGGTCTTGAAGGTAAAAATTATGCTACATGGGATATGCCTATAGAAAAAGCTATGTTAAAAAATGTAGTTGAAAAGGACGGAGGAGATTTCAGCAAGGTAAATCTTATACCCTCAACAGTTACAGATGAGGTATCTGCACTTAGCAGCAAACAGGTAGACGCTATCTGGGTATATTATGGATGGGCAGGTATTGCAGCCAATGTCAAAGGTTTTGAATTTGATTATTTTGCTTTTAAAGATATAAATCCAACATTTGACTATTATACACCTGTGATTTTTACAAATGATGATATGATAAAAAATGATAAGGATACAGTTAAGAGCTTTCTTGAGGCTACAAAAAAAGGATACGAGTTTGCTGCAGGAAATCCTAAGGAGTCTGCGGAAATACTCTTAAAGTATGCACCTGAGATAGATAAAAATCTTGCAATGGCTTCTCAGGAGTATTTATCAGCTCAATACATAGACGAAGGTACACCATGGGGATATATTGATGCCGACAGATGGGGAGAATTTTACAAATGGCTTAATGAGAACAACCTTTTAGAAAACCCTATAGATGAGGGAGCGGGACTTGATAATGAATTCATCACAAAATAGTGAGGTTATTTTAGAAGTAAGAAATGTAAGCTTCGGATATGATGAAAGACAGATTATTTCAAATGTAGATATCGAACTTAAAGATAATGAGTTGGTTTCACTTCTTGGAGTAAGCGGAAGCGGAAAGAGTACTTTATTTAATATAATAGCAGGACTGTTAAAGCCCGACGCAGGAAAGGTAATATATAGAGGAGAGGATATCACAGGTAAATCAGGTATTATAAGTTATTCATTTCAAAAAGACCTTTTGTTGCCTTATATGACGATAGAAGAGAATGTGGCACTTCCTCTTTTGATAAAAAAGGAAAAGAAATCGAATGCATTGGTAAAGGCAAATGAAATGTTAAAAGAGTTTAAGCTGGATGCCTATGCAAAAAAATATCCTAAAGAACTCTCAGGAGGTATGAGGCAAAGGATTGCGCTTTTAAGGACATATCTTTTTTCAAAAGATGTTTCTTTACTTGATGAGCCATTTTCTGCGCTGGATGCCATTACAAAGGATGAGATGCATGACTGGTATATGAATATGAGAAGAAAATATAAAACTTCCACCATATTTATAACTCATGATGTGGATGAAGCGATACTTCTGTCGGACAGAATTTATATTCTTGGAGACGGAGGTATAAAAACGGAGATAAAAATAGAAACCTCGGTAAGAGATAATTCTTTTAAGCTTACAAAAGAGTTTTTGGACTATAAAAAGTCTGTAATAGGTTGCCTTGAAAGCGGTAATACATAAAAATAGATATAAAAACACCCCGAATATTAAGTTATCCGGGGTGTTTTCAGGTTTGATTTATCTTTTTCAATTCATAAAGATCCATAACTTCAAATGTTTCAAAGTTTGGAATAGCTGCAAATGAGCAGTCAAGATATGTCTTAGAGTCTTTTGCATTCATACTGAAAATATAATTATAACCTGCTTCAAAAAGGTAATCAGGTGAAAGCTCACTGCTTGGACCGTATATTCCTTTTATTTTTGCATTTGTACAGGCATTTAATATATCAAGGTATGAGTTATTTACAAGAGTGGAACCTGACATAATAATTATATCGAGATTCTTAAGCACGTCCTTGTGCTTTAGAGCATCTTCTCCAAGGTGGAAATAAATATTTTTAGGATAAACTTCAGTACTGTCCTTTGATATATGATAGCTTAGAATCTGTTTTTCAGGAAGCAGATCAAATGCATGGAATTCCTTACATTTGTTAAGGAAAAATCTGATATAAACACCATATCCTATAAGTCCTACTTTCATATCCTTTACATCATATTTAAAATTAAGACCTTCGCTACGCTCAATACCTCTGTCTTTTAGAAGCTCTACGGTATTTAACGGCTTACTCATCAAATTGCTTAGCACTACAAGTATATTACGAAGTGTTTCATCTTCTTTAAGTAAAAGTTCAACAATACATTGATCTAAAGGCTTGCCTATTAGCTCTCTTATTATAGACTCATATTCAGCTATAGGCTTTTCATTACCTATTCTGAGTGCAAAACTTATTTTTTTATTATTATCAATAGCCATTGCCCATTTAAACCCGAAGACAAATTCTTCCAAATTGGCTATGGGAATATCATATTTCTTATACAGAGCAAGATTAAGCTCAAGTATTCTTCTAATATCCTTCATAAATCTCCTTTATTAAAGCAAATACATTAATATTAAAATGTATACAATTTACTGCTGCAAAATAATTATAAGGCAAAGTATATTGCTTGTAAATATGTAAGACTAACTTAATAGAAGTTAATAAATTTTATTTGTTTAACATTAAATTAGCATAATTGACATTATTTAAAACCTTGTATAGGACAATTAGCTATGATAGAATAAACTATATACTTTAAAAAACGAAGTAATCGGGGTATTCTATATGAGTGAATTGACCGGAGAGTGGAAGGAAGTACTTAGCGGAGAGTTTAAAAAACCATACTACAGAAGTTTGTATGAATTTGTAAAAGAGGAGTACAGTACACATACGGTATTTCCGCCGGCAGATAAGATATTTGAGGCATTACATCTTACACCTTTATCAAATATTAAAGTTGTGATTTTGGGACAGGACCCTTATCATGGAGAAAATCAGGCACATGGTTTATCTTTTTCAGTACCTAAGTCCCAAAAGAAAATTCCGCCATCTCTTGTAAACATATATAAAGAGCTTCATGATGATGTAGGTACATATATACCTAATAACGGAAATTTGTTAAAATGGACTGAACAGGGCGTGCTTTTACTTAATACCATACTGACAGTAAGAGCTCATAAAGCCTTTTCACATCAGGGAAAGGGCTGGGAGAATTTTACAGATGCGATAATAAATATTATAAATGAGACGGACAGACCTATTGTGTTTATGTTATGGGGAAGTGCTGCAATATCAAAAGCTAAGATGTTAAATAATCCTAAGCATTTGGTATTAAAGACTGTGCATCCAAGTCCACTTTCCGCATATAGAGGTTTTTTCGGATGTAAACATTTTTCAAAAGCAAATGAATTTTTGGTAAAAAATAATATATCGCCGATTGATTGGCAGATAGAGAATATTTAGAAGATAAATATGGAAAGGATTAGTATGAATATACTGGAGATACTCAAGGTCATAATTATCGGTATTGTAGAGGGTATAACGGAATGGTTGCCTATAAGTTCCACAGGTCATATGATTTTGATTGATGAGCTTATCAGACTTAATGCAAGCACAGAATTCAAATCAATGTTTATGGTGGTTATACAGCTTGGTGCCATTTTGGCTGTTGTGGTTTTATATTTTAAAAAGCTGAATCCGTTTAGCAGGGGTAAAAGTTCAAAGATGAGAAGGCTTACTATCGAACTGTGGAAGAAGATTATTATTGCATGTTTGCCGGCCGCTATGTTGGGATTTTTAATTGATGATTGGCTGGATGCACATCTCTATAACGGATTTGTGGTATCTATGGCATTGATTATATATGGTATTTTATTTATAATGATAGAAAATTCCAATAAGAAGAGAGTGGACAGCATCAGAAGCGTTCATGCAATAGATTATCAGACAGCTTTATTTATCGGATTCTTTCAGGTGCTTGCACTTATACCGGGAACATCAAGGTCAGGTGCGACTATTATAGGCGGTATGATTTTAGGAGCTTCAAGAGCTGTATCGGCTGAGTTTTCTTTCTTCTTAAGCATACCGATAATGTTCGGTGCAAGCCTTTTGAAATTGGTTAAATTCGGTTTCCACTATACTGCAGCGGAAGTTGTATATCTTTTACTTGGAATGATTGTTGCATTTTTGGTATCCGTTTTCTCTATAAGTTTCTTATTGAACTGGATAAAGAAAAATGATTTTAAATTCTTCGGTTACTACAGAATCGGTCTTGGACTTGTAGTGCTTGTATGGTATTTTGTATCATCTTTGATGGGATAAATTTCAGGCATATATTTATAATGTGTTTTTCATTATAAATATATGCCTTTTACTTTGACAATCTGTTAAAAAAGCATTATCATAAAGAAATTGTATGCAAACAGATAGGAGGATTATGCTTAGACTGGTTAGATATTTAAAAGATTATAAAGTAGAGTCTGTTCTTGCACCATTATTTAAATTTTTGGAGGCGGCATTTGAACTTTTGGTACCGCTTGTTATAGCAAAGATTATTGATATAGGTATTGGAAATAAAGATTCAAATTATATTATAAAGATGGGTATCCTGCTTGTGACATTAGCTGTAATAGGGCTTACATCAGCAATAGTTGCACAGTATTTCAGTGCAAAGGCTGCAACCGGATTCGGAACAAAGCTTAGAGATGATTTGTTTGCTCATATTTTAAAGTTTTCACATGCCGAGACTGATATACTTGGAAGAGAAACTCTTGTAACAAGAATTACAAATGACAGTGACCAGGTACAAAACGGTGTAAACAGATTTTTCAGACTGGTCCTCAGATCACCATTTATAGTTGCAGGTGCATTTATAATGTCTTTTAATATAGATGCCAAGATGTCATTTATTGCATTTGTTGTAATATTAATATTATCAATAATTGTTGCGCTCATAATGTCCAAGAGTATAGGCCTCTATAGAAATGTTCAAAGAAAACTTGATAAGGTACTTGGAAAAACAGGAGAAAATCTTACAGGTATCAGAGTGATTCGTGCCTTTTCAAAAGAAAAAAGTGAAATAAGTGAGTATGATACTGCTACAGAGGATCTGTACAAAGATCAAGTAAGAGTAGGAAATATATCCGCACTTTTAAACCCTCTTACATATGTTGTAGTTAACTTAGGAATAGTAGCAATACTTCAGGCAGGAGGAATACAGGTAAATATAGGTAATCTTACTACCGGTCAGGTAGTGGCTCTTATAAATTACATGTCACAGATCCTTGTTGAGCTTGTAAAGTTTGCAAATCTTATAATACTTTTAGCAAAGGCCAGCGCCTGTGCAAAGAGAATAAATGAAATATTTGATATTAAATCGTGGATAAAAGGCGGCAACAGTGAGCTTGTCTTAAATGATTTTGAAGGAGATATAATAACTTTTGAAAATGTGGGTTTTGCATATCCCAAGTCAAAAGAAGAGGCTATTTCAGATATAACATTCTCAGTAAGAAAGGGAGAAACTATAGGTATCATCGGTGGTACAGGTTCAGGAAAGAGCTCTCTTATAAATTTGATTCCAAGATTTTATGATATAAGCAGAGGTAGTATAAAAATTGCGGGTAGAGATATAAAGGAATACACTTTAGAGTCTATAAGAAAGAATGTGGCTTTGGTTGAGCAAAAGTCAAGGCTGTTTAGAGGAAATATAAGAAACAATCTGCTTTGGGGAGATGAGAGTGCAACTGATGAAGAATTGTATAAAGCCGCAGATATCGCTCAGGCTGCAGATGTAATCAATTCCAAAGAAGGTAAACTTGATTCTGAGGTTGCAATGTATGGAAATAATTTTTCCGGAGGCCAAAAACAGAGGCTTTCCATTGCAAGAAGTCTTGTGAAAAGAGCCGGAATACTTATACTTGACGATTCATCTTCAGCGCTTGACTATGCTACAGACTCAAGGCTTCGAAAAGCAATCAGAGAGATTGAAAATATTACCACTCTTATAGTCAGCCAAAGAATAGTCTCAATAAAAAGTGCCGACAGAATAATTGTACTGGATGACGGAAAAATTGTGGGAATAGGCACTCATGATGAACTTTTGGAGAATAATCCTATTTACAAGGAAATATACAGTTCACAGATAATGACTGAGGAGGATTAAAATGAAGAAAAATAAAAATACTTTAAAAAGAATTTTAAACCTGCTTCATCCATACAGATTCAGGATGTTTGTCAGTCTGATACTTGCTGTGGTTATTGTACTTACAACTTTATATTTACCGATACTTACAGGTAGAGCTGTGGATACAATTGTTTCAAAGGGAAATGTAGACTTTGAAAAGCTCATAAAAGTGATTTTATTGATGATTATTATGATGTGTATTACAGCTATGGCACAATGGTGTATGACTGCAATAAATAACGGAGTCGCATATCATATGGTAAGGGATATCAGAAATCAGGCATTTGCAAAGATAATGAAACTGCCTATATCATATGTGGATTCTACAAGTCATGGTGAGATAATAAACAGAGTTATAAATGATGTGGATCAGTTTTCCGAAGGACTTTTGATGGGATTTGCTCAGTTCTTTACAGGAATACTTACTATTATACTTACTATTATTATACTGTTTAAAATAAATGTATATGTTACATTGGTAGTTCTTCTCGTCACTCCGATTGCAATGTTGGTTGCAGGGCTTATTGCAAAGAATACTTACAAACATTTCAAGTCACAATCGGAAAGAAGAGCAAGGATGACCGGTATAGTGGATGAAATGATTGCAGGCCTTGGAACTGTAAAAAACTTCAACATGGAAAATAAGATAGAAAACGAGTTTAAAGAATCTGATGAGGCACTTAGGGTTGCAAGTCAAAATGCGATATTTATTTCAGCTATAGCATTCCCTGCCACAAGATTTGTAAACTCGTTAGTATATGCAGGTGTTGCCATTTCAGGAGCATTGCTTGCAATTACCGGAAAAATGAGTGTGGGACAGCTCACTTCCGTACTCAGTTATGCAACTCAGTATACAAAGCCATTTAATGAAATATCGGGAGTTGTTACTGAACTTCAAAATTCATTTGCATGTGCCGCGAGAGTATTTGCACTTATAGATGAAGAAGAGATACTTCCGGATAAGGATGTAAATAATAAGATTGAGAATGTAGACGGAAATGTGGAAATATCACATGTTTACTTCTCCTATGATAAATCAAAGAAGCTTATAGAAGATTTGAATCTGGATGTAAAAGCCGGACAAAGAATTGCAATAGTGGGACCTACAGGTAGCGGAAAGTCCACTATAATAAATCTTTTGATGCGCTTTTATGATATAGACAGCGGCTCTATTAAGATAGAGGGAAAGAATATCAATGATATTACAAGAAAATCCATCAGAGAAAACTTCGGTATGGTTTTGCAGGAGACATGGTTAAAGAATGCGTCAATAAGGGATAATATTGCATTCGGAAAACCCGATGCTACATTTGAAGAGATAGAGGCGGCAGCTAAGGAAGCCTATGCCGACAGCTTTATAAAAAGATTACCTGACGGATATGATACAATAGTAACCGAGGGTGGTGAAAATCTTTCGGCAGGACAAAGACAGCTTCTATGTATTGCAAGAATAATGCTTGTGTTGCCACCTATGCTTATACTTGATGAGGCTACCTCAAGTATAGATACAATGACTGAAGCAAGAATAAGTAAGGCATTTGATAAGATGATGACAGGTAGAACAAGTTTTGTAGTTGCTCACAGACTTTCAACCATCAAAAATGCCGATGTGATTCTGGTACTTAAAGACGGCCATATTATAGAACAGGGAAATCATAATGAGCTTATGGAGATGAAGGGCTTCTATTATGAATTAAATAATGCAGTTTAAAATTAGAAAGAGGAATATATGAGAAAATTGGCACTAAGCGATGATATACTGCTTAGCGTAGACAAGCCGGCAAGATATATCGGCGGTGAGTTAAATTCAAGAGATAAAAGATTAGAAGATGTTGATATCAGATTTGTTATGTGTTTTCCTGATGTCTATGAAATAGGAATGAGTCATATAGGAATGCAGATCATATATGATATGCTCAATAAAAGAGAAGACATATTCTGTGAGAGATTATTTTCTCCATGGGTAGACCTTGATAAGATACTTAGAGAAAAGAATATACCGCTGTTTTCTTTGGAAAGCCAGGAAAATGTAAAGGATGCCGATATTTTGGGCATTACCTTACAGTATGAGATGTGCTACACAAATATTTTGCAGGTTTTAGAACTTTCACAGATTCCGATGTATGCAAAAGACAGAGGAGAGGAATATCCTATAGTAATAGGTGGTGGTCCATGTTCTTATAATCCGGAGCCTTTGGCACCTTTCTTTGACATATTCTATATAGGTGAGGGTGAAGTTGTTTATGACAAGCTGCTTGACCTTTATAAGGAATGCAAAAAGAATAATCTTTCAAAACATGAGTTTTTGAGAAAAGCGGCAAAACTTGAAGGTATGTATGTACCTGAGTTCTATGAATTAAGCTATAAGGAAGACGGTACTATAGCATCATTTACACCTAAGTATGAAGATGTTCCAAGTGTTGTACACAGAGTAGTGGTTCAAAATATGGACACTGTATCATATCTTTCAAAGCCTGTAGTTCCTTTTATTAAGGTTACACAAGACAGAGTGGTGCTTGAGATAATGAGAGGATGTATCAGAGGATGCAGATTCTGTCAGGCGGGAAATGTATACAGACCGCAAAGAGAACATTCACTTGAATATCTTATAAATTATGCTAAAACAATGCTTGATATTACCGGAGCGGAAGAGATTTCACTCAGTTCACTCAGTTCAAGTGATTACAGTCAGCTTGATAAGCTTCTTGATTTTCTTTTGGAATATACAAAGGATAGAGGAATAAACATATCTTTGCCTTCTTTACGTATTGATGCGTTTTCACTGGATGTAATGAGCAAGGTCCAGGATGTAAAAAAGAGTTCTTTGACATTTGCACCTGAAGCCGGAACACAAAGACTAAGGGATGTAATAAATAAGGGAATTACAGAGGAAGATATATTAAGCGGCTCAATGGAGGCATTTAAAGGTGGCTGGAATAAGGTAAAACTTTATTTTATGCTTGGACTTCCTACAGAGACTGAGGAGGATATTAAAGGTATACCTTTGCTTTGTGAAAAAATAGCTGAAAATTATTACTCTATTCCAAAGGATCAAAGAATCGGTAAGGTATCTATTACCGCAAGTTCATCATTCTTTGTGCCGAAGCCTTTTACACCTTTCCAGTGGGCAAAGATGGAAACGGAAGATGAGTATCTTAGAAGAGCGCATCTTGTAAAGGATACTTTCAGAGAACAGCTTAATCAAAAGAGTATGAAGTATCAGTACCATGATGCGGAGGTAACACTGCTTGAGGGACTTATGGCAAGAGGTGACAGAAAAATTGCGGATGTCATAGTTAATGCTTATCAAAACGGTGCAATGTATGATTCATGGTCGGATCAGTTCAATATGGAATATTGGCTTAAGGCATACGAGCAAACCGGTATAGATCCCGGCTTTTATACATTAAGGCAAAGAGATTTGGATGAGATATTCCCTTGGGATTTTATAGATTCCGGAGTTACAAAGGAATTTCTTATCAGAGAGTGGAAAACAGCGCATGAAGATAAGATCTCACCAAACTGCAGACAGCAGTGTTTAGGTTGCGGTGCAAGAAAATATAATGGAGGTGTTTGCTTTGAAGGTAAGAATTAAGTTTGAAAAAACCGAGCAAATGCGTTTTATAGGCCATTTGGATATAATGAGATATTTTCAAAAAGCTATTAGAAGGGCAGACATTCCGATAAAATACAGTGAAGGATTTTCACCTCATCAGATAATGTCATTTGGCGCTCCTCTAAGTATGGGAGTATCGGGGCTTGGTGAATATATGGATATAGAGTTAAAGGACGGGAGTCATATTTCATCTAAAGAAGCAATAAAAAGACTTAATGAGATGATGTGCACCGGAATGAAGGTTACTAAGTTTTTACAGATTCCCGATAATTCCAAACCTGCTATGGCCTTGATGGATACAGCCGATTTTAAGGCGGAATTTAAAACTGAAGTAAAAGAAGCAGAAATTAATGCCGCTATAGAGAAGCTCATGTCTAAAGAGTCTATATTACTGACAAAGGTATCAAAAAAGAAAAAGAAAAATCAGTATGGCAAGTTTGTAGAGGTGGAGACAACTTCAGTTGTGGATATAAAGCCTTTTATATATAAGCTTGAAGCTATAAAAAACGGTGTATACATGCATCTCTCACAGGGAAGTACAAATAATATAAAGCCTGCGGCCGTTATGGAATTTTTATATGAAGAAGGATTAGCTGCAGCTAAAAAGAATGAATATTATTTATACAGATTAGATATGTATACAGATGAAGGAAAGGCCCTTGATGAGTATGGGTGTGAAATTATCTAAGCTTCTAATTACAAGTTATAAGAATAAAAATTTTGTAATATCATATGATGACAGTAGGGCAAATGAGATAGAGTATATCGAGGATACATCTTTACTTGGCAGTATTCATATAGGAAAAGTGAAAAAAATAGCTCAAAATATAAATGCCGCCTTTGTTGAGATTGAGTACAATTTAAAACGTCAAATGGTATATTTTGATATGGCTGAACTTAATCATCTTATATTTGCCGATGAAAAAGAGCATACGGTTTTACACGAGGGTGATGATATTGTAATAAAGATTTCAAAGCTTCCTATTAAAAATAAACTGCCGGGTACTACTGCAAATCTTTCGGATTGTGAAGTGCTTGATCAAATTCTTGAAAAGAAAAACTATATAAAGGCACCTGCAATGCTTTATGCCGGCTCTAAAGACTATATAGATATCGTTAAAGACAGATTAAAATATGCCGAGTTTGATATAGTAACGGATATCAAGGATATATACGAAGGAATAGTTGAATTTTTTAAAGAAGAGCGAGAAGATCTGCTTGGCAGAGTCAGATTCTACGAAGATAATATGATAAGTCTAAATAAGCTTTATTCCATAGATACTCTTTTTAGCGATTCATTAAGCAAAAAGGTGTGGTTAAAGGATGGAGGCTATCTTTATATAGAATCCACTGAAGCTCTTACAGTGGTTGATGTAAATACCGGAAAAAATGTCCGTAAAAAAGAAGCCGGAATAATTAAATTAAATACAAATCTTGAAGCAATAAAAGAGACTGCAAGGCAGCTAAGACTTAGAAATATTTCGGGTATTATAATTATAGATTTAATAAATACCACGGATAAATCCGAAATAGATTTGATATATCATACGATGAAAGAACATCTTAAAGAGGACAGATTAAATACGGTGGCAATAGATATCACAAAATTATGCCTGTTTGAGATAACCAGAAGAAAGAGAAAGCCAAGCCTTGAAGAGATTATGAAATGATAAAAATATACCCGTTCTATAAAACATAGGATGGGTATATTTTATATTTTGTAGATTATATTACAATACTATTATATAATAATTTTAAGTTGACTAAAAATATTTTGTATAGTTATAATAGAGTTAGGCTCTAATAACTTACATGCTCAGTTGTTTGATTAAAAAGGGGAAAATATGAAACTGGAATTTATAGGCGCAGATCACGAGGTTACAGGAAGTTGCCATTATGTTGAAGTCGGGGAGAAAAAGTTTTTAGTGGATTATGGTATGGAGCAGGGAATAAATGTGTATGAAAATGCACCGCTGCCTGTTTCACCGGCAGAGATAGATTATCTTTTTGTAACGCATGCTCATATCGACCATACAGGTATGATTCCACAGCTTGTAGCAAGAGGCTTTAAGGGAGAAATATATTCATCAAATGCCACAATGGAGCTTTGCACCATAATGCTTCGAGACTGTGCGCATATACAGGCTGAAGAGATAAAGTGGAAAAACAGAAAAGCTGAAAGAGCAGGCAGACAAAAGGAAGCAGCGGTATATGAACTTTCAGATGTTGAAGCAAGCATTAAACTCTTTAGAGGTGTTGAATATAATAAAAAAATAGATATTGATGAAAATATCAGTATCAGATTTATAGATGCAGGACATATTCTGGGTTCAGCATCAATAGAAGTTTGGCTTAAAGAAGGAAATGAGAACAGAAAAATAGTATTTTCAGGTGATATCGGTAATTTCAATAAGCCATTGATCAGAGATCCGGAGTATATAAAAGACGCCGACTATGTTTTGATGGAATCAACCTACGGTGACAGATATCATGAGGAAGGTGCAGATCATGTGTCGGATCTGGCAAGAATTCTTGAAGAAACATTTGAAAGAGGCGGAAATGTTGTAATACCTGCATTTGCAGTCGGAAGAACACAGGAACTGCTTTATTTTATGAGACAGATAAAGCAAAATAATCTTGTGAAAAATTTTCCGAACTTTCCTGTATATGTAGACAGTCCTCTTGCAATAGAGGCGACCAATGTATTTAAAGATAACTTGCTTGAATGTTATGATGAGGAAACTAAGGCGCTTGTTGAAAACGGAATAAACCCGATTGCTTTTCCAAATCTTAAGATGACGGTAAGCTCTGATGAGTCGATGGCTATAAATATTGACAAATCACCAAAAGTTATAATATCAGCTTCCGGAATGTGTGATGCAGGAAGAATCAGACATCATTTGAAGCATAATTTATGGAGAAGTGAATGCAGCGTAGTATTTGCAGGATATCAGGCTTTTGGAACTTTGGGAAGAACTCTTCAGGACAATGTTTCAGAGGTCAGACTGTTTGGAGAAAATATTTCTGTAAATGCGCATATTGAAACTTTAAAGAGTATAAGTTCACATGCCGATAAAAACGGACTTATAAAATGGGTAACATCTTTTGAAGAAAAGCCGAAGGAAGTATTTATAGTACATGGTGATGATAAAGTATGCGAAAGCTTTTCAAATGAACTTAAGAGTAAATACGGAATAAATTCATCCGCACCTTTTTCAGGCTCTGTTTTTGATTTGATAAGCGGAGAGTGGATAAAGCAGACCAAGGGAGTTGCCGTTGCAGTTAAGGAAGTAAAGGAGCCGGAAAGCAGCGTTTACTTAAGACTTCTTGGAGCAGGTGAGAGACTCTTAAAAATTATAAAAGAAAATAAACACGGAGCCAACAAGGATTTGGCTAAGTTTGCAGATCAGATAAATGATTTGGCAAAAAAATGGGAAATTTAGTAGGAGTATATTTTGAAACAATTTAATAAAAAAAATATAATAGCTGTTGCAATAGTATTATTTGTTCTGCTGATAATTGCAATTTTGGGAAATCGTACAAGCCCTAAGTCTATAGCCAATAATTTTGATTTTTCTATAGATAAGAACAAAAATAACGAGCCTTTGACAGATACAACATTTGCTCTTGATACATTTATTACTGTATCCATATATAATGGAGGAGATGAGAATGTATTAAAAGAGTCAATGCAGTTTATAAGAAACTATGAGAATATCTTTTCGGCAACAAGCGAATCTGCGGAATTGTATAAATTAAACCATAGAGAAAAAGGTACTATGAGTGTGGAAGTAAGTGATGAACTTGCTTATCTTATAGATAAGGCATTGTATTACAGTAAAATCTCACATGGTGCATTTGATATTACCACAGAGCCTTTAAAGGAATTATGGGATTTTAATGCAGAGGAGCCTGAGCTTCCGAGTGATGAAAGTATTAAGGAAGCATTGCCGAAAGTAGATTATAATAAGGTAAGTGTGGATGGAAATACAGTAAAGTTTACTTCAGATGATACAAGAATAGATCTAGGTGCTATTGCAAAGGGATATATAGCGGATAAGACAAAGGAATATCTTCTGAGTAAAGGTGTTGACAGTGCGATTATTAATCTTGGAGGCAATGTTTTATGCGTGGGTAAAAAGCCAAATGGGGACAACTTTACAATAGGACTTCAAAAACCTTATGCGGATAGAAATGAAACGGTCGCTTTACTTACGGTGGATGATGAATCGGTTGTTTCATCAGGTGTTTATGAGAGACATTTTGTTATAGACGGTAAAAACTATCATCATATTCTGGACCCGAAAACAGGTTATCCTTATGATAACGGGCTTGTGGAAGTAAGTATACTTACAAAATCATCAACAGAAGCGGACGCACTTTCAACTACATGCTTTTCGCTGGGAGTTGAAGAGGGTGTAAAGCTTCTTGACAGTATACCTGATACCTATGGTTATTTTATCCTTTCAGATTACTCCATAGTTTATTCTGAAGGTGCAAAAGAGCAGCTTGTGCAACCATAAATTTTTGTAAAGATATTATTAATTTGACTTTGATAGTCAAAGAGTATATAGTAGTTTCATAACAAATAAAATTTTGGGAGATAAAAATGGAGAGAAGAGAAGTACTTGCAAGTATTCCAAAGGCAGTAAATCTATATTTAATTCAGTCAGACTTTACCAGACTGCCATTTGTTTATTGTGATGATGAGAGTTTTGATGATGTGGCGTTTTTGTTTGATGAAAAAGAAAATGCTTTGAAGAAATCGGCGGAGTTGGCAGCCAATAAGCAGAAGAATACTGTATTGGAACTTAATCAGGAAGGTATTTTAAGAGCCTTTACACATATGGCAATAGCCGGTGTGAATGCTGTTAAGTACAATTATCAGGGTAATGAATTTACAATTCAGCTTGAAGAAATAGTGAAACTCTCGGATTTCAGCGAGTTACCACCTGAAAAAAGACCTGTGGAGAACAGATCATTACAGCTTACAATGCTCTATTTCGGACAGGAGATAAGAGCAAACCTTGACAATCCTAATACACCTGAGATTCGTGAATTGGAAGAGGAGATGCTTGTAAATATTTTAAAGGCAAGATTCCTTGTACCGGTTAGAGAGGCACAGGTAGACGGAGAAACACAGATGCAGATGCTTATGTTAAGGATAAGTGATAACGGAGGAAATATGATACCTATATTTACAGACAATATAGAGTTTGACAAAATGCCGGGTGATGCAACTGTAAAGAAAACAATAATAGAGGCTAAGCATCTTATAAACTTCCCTATGACACCTGAGTGTGACGGATTCCTTATAAATCCTATGGGTGTAAGTATTCCGCTTAATGCCACTATATTAAATAATCTCAGAAATATGGAAATAACACCTGCAAATAAAGAATAAAAAAAAGTGTGAAAGATGAGAATTCATTTTTCACACTTTTTTTTATATAAAAATTATCTGTTCTTCATTTCGATATAGTTTTCGTGCTCCTTAACAGCCATATAAGCAGGTCTTATAATCTTATCGGTATTGATAAGCTCTTCAATTCTGTGAGCGCTCCATCCGACAATTCTTGAACAGGCAAATATAGGGGTATAAAGCTCGGTAGGTAAATCAAGCATTCCGTAAACAAAACCGCTGTAGAAGTCAATATTTGCACTTACACCTTTATATATATGCCTTTCAGCTCCTATTACTTCGGGTGCAAGCCTTTCAACTGCACTGTAAAGTTTAAAGTCATTATTTTTATGCTTTGCATTTGCAAGCTGTTCAACATATTTTTTAAATATATTGGCACGTGGATCTGAAAGCGAATATACCGCATGTCCCATACCATATATTAATCCGGCTTTATCAAAGGCCTCTTTTCTTAACAGCTTTAAAAGGTAAGTTTTTATTTCTTCATCATCATTGATATCCTTTATATGTTTTTTCATATCCTTAAACATTTCAACAACTTTTATATTGGCGCCGCCATGTTTCGGACCTTTCAAAGAGCCGAGAGCTGCCGCTATAGCCGAATAGGTATCTGTGCCTGAGGATGTTACCACATGAGTAGTAAAAGTGGAATTGTTACCGCCGCCATGTTCCATATGTAAGACCATGGCAAGGTCAAGCACTTTGGCTTCAAGGTCTGAGTATTTCTTATCCTCTCTAAGCATCAGTAAAATATTCTCGGCAGTAGAAAGCTCGTTTGACGGACGATGAATATACATACTTTTATCTCTGATATAGTGATTGTAGGCATGGTAACCGTATACGCACATCATAGGGAAGGTAGCTATAAGATTTATACACTGGCGTAATACATTTGGAAGAGAGGTATCATCAGCCTTTGAGTCATATGCATACAATGTAAGTACAGATCTTGAAAGTGTGTTCATCATATCCTTACTTGGTGCTTTCATAATGATATCTCTTGTAAAGTTTTTGGGCAGAGATCTCTGTTCACCAAGTAAACGTTTGAAATTGTTAAGCTCATTTGAAGTAGGCAGATTGCCGAAAAGCATTAAATATGCTACCTCTTCAAATCCGAATCTGTTTTCTTTTAAAAATCCGTCTGTGAGTTCATGTATATCAATGCCTTGATATCTAAGTTCACCGTCACATGGTATCTTCTCACCGTTTTCCCTTCTAAATGAGGTTATCTCGGAAATGCGAGTAAGGCCGGCTCTTACACCTTCACCTTGAAGATTGCGCAATCCTCTTTGCACATCAAATTCTTTATACAAGGATTGGTTTATAGTTAAATTTGTAAGGCATTTTGAGGTCAAATCCTCTATTTCTTTTGTAATCTTTTGGTTGTAGCTCATATATTCCTCCTTTAAAAAATCATACATGTACAAAGTTACTTATATTAATTATACAGTTGTAATAATTATACATTATTTTATAGCATATTTAAATTAAGAAATTATGTACAGTTGGTGAATAAATAATGATTTTAGACAGCGTAACATAAGTTAAAGTGTGTTAATCTACACAATTAATTATTATTATACATTTGTAAGGTAAGAAATATATAGAAAAATTTAAATTATATAGGAAATTTTCCTGTTTACAGCTGTGAAAAAAATTCAATAAAAAGAGTAAAAATATTCTCTGTAAAATAATCGTAAGTAATATTAAAATAAGCTTACAAATAAACGAACAAACCTAAGGGAGGAAAAACAATGAAATTGTTCAAAAAAGTTTTAGCAGTATCAGTAGCATCTGTGTGTGCTCTTTCATTAGCAGCATGTGGAGGTGGAAGCAAGCCGGCAGAGACAACTGCAGCAGCTACAGAGTCAAAGGAAGAAAGCAAGGCGGCTGAGAGTGTTTCAGAGGCAGTTGCAGCTACAGGTAAGGATGCAAAGGATATCAAAGTAGGTATCTCAATTTATAAGTTTGATGATAACTTCATGACATTATATCGTAACGAGCTTGTTAGATATCTTACAGAGGAAGTTGGTATTCCAAAAGAGAACGTAGTAGTTCAGGACGGTAAGAACGATCAGGCTGAGCAGACAAACCAGATCAACAACTTTATCGCAACTAAGGTTGACGTTATGATTCTTAACCTTGTACAGTCATCTTCAGCTCCAACAGTTACAGATCTTGCTAAGGAAGCAGGAATACCTGTAGTATACATCAACCGTGAGCCTGATGAGGCTGAGGAGTCAAGATGGGCAGCAGACGGTATCAGCGCAACATATGTAGGTGCAGATGCTCGTCAGTCAGGAACATTCCAGGGTGAGGAAATCGCAGAACTTGAGAATAAGGGTGACATCAACGGTGACGGAACAGTTAAGTACATCATGATCCAGGGTGACCCTGAGAACATTGACGCACAGTACAGAACAGAGTATTCAGTTAAGGCTCTTACAGAGAAGAGCGGATTAAAGGCTGAGCAGCTCTTAATTCAGAGAGGTGACTGGGATCAGGCTAAGGGACAGCAGATTGCACAGGATGCTCTTACACAGTATGGAAACGACATCGAAGTTATTTTCTGTAACAATGACGCTATGGCACTTGGCGCACTTCAGGCTATCAATGCGGCAGGAAGAAAAGTTGGCGAAGATATCTACATCGTAGGTGTTGATGCACTTGCAGAGGCAGTTCAGAACGTATCAGAAGGCAAGATGACAGGTACAGTATTTAACGATTTCATCAGCCAGGCACAGGCAGCAGCAAAGGCAGCTGTATCATTTGCCGGTGGTGAGAAGGTTGACACAAAGATTCCTGTAGACTATGTAAAGGTTACAAAGGATAACGCAGCAGAGATCTTAGAGCTTGTAAAATAATCAAAAATTAACTTAAGTAAACATCTTTCGGGTGTGCCGGTGCACACCCGATTTTTGAAAGGAGCAATGGATGTCAGAGTACAGATTGGAAATGAAAGGGGTTTCTAAAAGTTTCCCCGGTGTAAAAGCACTGGACAATATCCATCTTAATGTCAGACCGGGCAGCGTACATGCTCTTATGGGTGAAAACGGAGCAGGCAAGTCTACACTTATGAAATGTCTGTTCGGAATATATACAATGGATACCGGTGAGGTCTATGTAGACGGAGAAAAAATGAATATATTAAACCCTGATGATGCACTTCATAAGGGATTGGCAATGGTTCATCAGGAGTTACAGCCTGTACCTGCAAGATCTATTGCTGAAAATATGTTTTTGGGCAGATATCCTACAATAAATATAGGCCCTCTAAAAGTAATAGACCATAAGAAGATGGAAAATGAAGCTACCAAATGGCTAAAAGAAGTAAAACTTAATGTAAATCCCAATGCATTATTGCAGACATTATCTATATCACAGATGCAGTCTGTAGAAATAGCAAAAGCTGTTTCGATGGGAGCAAAGATCATCATTTTGGATGAGCCTACATCATCACTTACTGAAAATGAAGTAAGCGGATTATTTAAAATAATAAGAGAATTAAAAGAAAAAGGTGTATCTCTTATATATATCTCACATAAGATGGCGGAGATAAGAGAGATTGCCGATGATATCACCATAATGAGAGACGGAACCTATGTTGGTACATGGGAAGTAAAAGATATCAGCGACGGTGAAATCATAAGACAAATGGTTGGTAGAGAGCTTTCAAATATCTATCCGCCAAAAGATAACATAGAAAAAGGTGAAGTTATACTTAAGGTCGACGGCCTTACAAGTATACATGAAAATATATTCAGAAACTGCTCATTTGAACTTAGAAAAGGTGAGATACTCGGATTTGGCGGACTTGTGGGTGCAGGTAGAAGCGAACTTATGGAAGCCATATTTGGACTTAGAAGTGTAAAATCCGGAAAAGTATACATGAAGGGCAAAGAGCAAAATATAGCAAGACCAAGAGATGCTATAAAAGACGGACTTGGAATGATTACAGAGGACAGAAGAGGTACCGGAATTCTCGGATGCCTTTCAATAGCGGACAATGTGGCTATTTCTTCACTCAATAATTATCTTGTAGCAGGTATTGCATTGGATGACGGTAAAATCAAACAGGTCGTAGATGAAAATGTAAGCAAGCTAAGTATAAAGACTCCAAGTAATAAGACATTGATTCAGTCTTTGTCAGGAGGTAATCAGCAAAAGGTTATTATAGCAAGGTGGCTTGCAAACAACCCGGATGTATTGATAATGGATGAGCCTACAAGAGGTATTGACGTAGGTGCAAAGTATGAAATATACCAGATAATGATAAACCTGGCAAAGCAGGGAAAGGGCATCATAATGATTTCTTCCGAGATGCCTGAACTTATTGGAATGTCTGACAGAATAATCGTTATGTGCAATGGTGAAATCACCGGTGAAGTATCAAAAGATGATGCTACACAGGAAAATATCATGGCATTGGCTACAAAATTTTAGGAGGGATACTTATGAACACAAAATCTTTAGATATAAAGAAATTGTTACTGGATAACGGTATCATAATAGTTTTACTTTTGCTTGTACTGTTTACAGGTATAATGAAGGACAATTTCTTTTCAGCAAGTAACTTAAGAAATGTTTTGGTAAATGTGGCACCAAGAGTAATCATTGCCTTCGGTGTATCGGCATGTCTTATAACAAAGGGTACCGATCTTTCAGCAGGTCGTTTGGTAGGTTTATCAGCTTGTATAGCAGGTACACTTTTACAGAATAAAGACTATGCAGGTAAGATGTTCCCAAATCTTGGTGATATGAATATCCTTGGAGTACTTTTAATAGCTATAGCTATTTGTGCTGTATTCGGATGTATCAACGGTATTGTTATAGCTCATTTGAATGTTCCTGCATTTATCGGAACACTTGGAATGCAGCTTATAGTATATGGTGTATGTCTTGTTTATACAAAGGCAGAGCCTATCGGTGGATACAGAACAGCATATACAACAGTTGCTACAGGAAACTTCTTAAAGATTCCGTATCTTTTCATCTATGCACTTGTTATCGGACTCATCATGTGGTTTGTTTTCAATAAAACAAGACATGGTAAGTATATGTATGCAATTGGTGGAAATGAGGCGGCAGCAGAAGTATCAGGTGTTAATGTAAAGAAGACAAAGATACTTATCTACACATCAGCAGCAGTTCTCTATGCAATTGCAGGTTTCCTTTTGGGAGCTAAATCAGGCGGTTCATCTGTAAACATGGGTGCATCATACGAACTTGAGGCTATTGCGGCTTGTACAATCGGTGGTGTATCTGTAAACGGTGGTATCGGTAGAATATCAGGTTGTGTAATCGGTGTTTTGGTGTTCGAGTTATTGAAATCCTCAATGCAATTCCTCGGAATCAAGCCGGACTTCCAGTTTATAGTACAGGGTATCATTATCGTAGTTGCTATTGCACTTGATATCAGAAAGTATATACAGAAGAAGTAATTGATTAAATATAAAACTCCATTTACACCCTTTATATGTATGATATAATGATACATATAGGGGGTGATTTTTTGATTGATATGGAAGACTATAGCGGATTGGTGGAAACATTATACTTGTCATCAATTCCCGGTATGAAAGAAAAGATTGTTGAAGGATTGAATACTTCTTTAGAAGATTGTATACCTGAAAATCAGGTGGAGTGGTAATGTACTCTATTGTTTACACTAAAAAAGTGGTAGGTGATATTGCTGATTTAAAGTCTGCAAAACTTGATAATAAGGCGAAGATTTTGATAGAGCTGATAAGAAATAATCCATATAAAACTCCACCTTCGTATGAGAAATTACAAGGAAATTTGAAAGGGGCTTATTTACGTAGGATAAACATAAAGCATAGGCTTGTTTACGAAGTTTATGAGGAAGATAAAATTATTAAAATTATTACTTTATGGAGTCATTATGATTTTTAATTAGTCTACTTTTATAAAGCGTATTTATATTGAATAAAATAATGACAATATATTTATGTTATTTAGATTTTTTGAAAGCTGTGATTTGTAGTATACCGAGTCCCCTACAAGAAGAATTATAAATAAAAAAGGCTCAAGGAAATATTTTTATAATGTTTTGTGCCTTGAGCAAAGCGAAAGGCATGTAAATAAGTATGGACATAAATCCCATTGATAAAAAGAATGAAATATGTAAATTATTAGATGACTTAGAAGTTGAATATGAAATTCATGCTTTTGGTGAAATGAGTGAGGAGTATGATTATTTAGAAGAAGGTAATATCTGCATAACTGTACTTAACCCTACTTGTCAGTATAAATTATATATAGATTTAGAGTATTACGGTGAGTTTACATTGAGCTATTATAGGTGGCATTCGCATTATTTTCCGGATGATATGGATTATGAAGTGTTTTACAATGATTTGACGGCTATACTAAATAATACTAAATGTACTGAAAATGTAAGTAGCAAAAAAAGATGGATATATAATACTTTAAAGGAGATAAAAGATACTGAATCTTACAATTTTAAAGTTGCTGAAAGTCTTCCGGGTGAATTTGTTAAGGAGTTAAAGAAAGTCGGAGGAAGTGTAGAGTTGTTCTTTTGGGATTGTAGTAAGAATATAACAATAGATATATAGATATAAAGACATAAGAAAGCCACCGATGATATACTGCATTGATGGCTTTTTGTATACAGTGACTTATTTTAAATTAAAAAAATAGCATTCTTTAAAATTCTCTTCATAATATTTTTCAAGCTCAGACATAAATTTGCTCTGAGATATATGATTTTGTACAGTCATATAGGGTTGATACACAAAACGGCAGCCATTTTTATTAGCTTTTCAGTGCTTCACTCAGTAGAAACATATTGTTGAGATAATGTTTATATTCAGGGCCTTTTTTATTAAAATCAGACTCATTTATTCCTCTATATACATAAATTGCGGTTTCAAAAAAGGACGAATTAGACATAATATAATCTTTATCCGGTATATAAACCAATATAATCTTAGGAGAATCTCCAATTTTTACAAATCTTTCATAAAAATCTTTATAGTAGAGGGAAGTTGCCAAATATCTTGAGTAGTGATATTTTGGGTATTTTCAGGTTTATTATAATTAATCAATGAGATAGCGGAGTGAGCTGTCATACTGTCAAGTTTACTATATAATACCTTATTTAGGCCATATACTTTGCTAAGCAGTAAAATCATATCATCATGAGATTTCTTTGGCATAATAATATCATTTTTATAAAAGTTATAAATCGATGTCAAAAAATTGCTATCTGTAGTAGATATATCTCCGATAGTCCGATAATTAAAAATGTATTGATCCATAATGTTCTCCTGTACTAATCCCAAAATCTCTGTCATAGAAGAAAGCTTATAATCCTTTTATAAAGTATTATAACAAAATATCCTGACAAAGTCACAAAGTAAAAACGCCTTGTATTTGCCGGATTTTTATAAGTATCAGCTAAGGACGTTGGGTTTGAGGAGGCACCGGAAGAATGAATACATATAAACGAACCTAACAGTCTTGAAGAATATTCCAGACAGTTTAAGCTCCGAATTCCAAAGAGTCATATAACAGTATATACTTAATCGCTATTTTTTCCTCCTCTCTTTTAATTTTACACAATATTTGATATAATCAATAATTATAGAAAATAAGGAGGCTTTTATGGCTGATACAATGAATATAAAAGATAATTACGAAGTAGTGACAAATGAAAACGGAAGACTTGGCGAAGTAAAGATTGCCGATGAAGTTGTAGCCGTTATTGCAGGTATTGCCGCTACAGAGGTAGAAGGTGTAGATTCAATGGCAGGGAATCCTACAAAAGAAATAGTAGGTAAACTTTCAGGAAGTAAGACTGCAAAGAGTATGAGGGGAGTTAAGGTAGAGGTAAATGACGATAAGGTTTGTGTTGACCTTGCAATCAATGTAAGCTACAACTACAATATTCCTGAAGTAAGTGAAAAAGTACAGGAGAGAGTTAAGAATGCTATCGAGAATATGACAGGGCTTACAGTGCTTGAAGTAAATATTAAGATAGCATATGTTGTAGCAAATTAATGAGAACATTTTCAAGTACTTATATTAGAAAGATAGCAACTTTAGGAATGCTGACGGCTTTGGCAATGGTACTTGGCTTTGTTGAAACATTGATACCTATAAATTTAGGTATACCGGGTATGAAGTTAGGTCTTGCAAATCTGATTGTGATTATTGCTTTTTATTTATTTGATATAAAAACAGGGGTAATAGTTTCACTGCTTAGAATTGTTTTGATAGCTATGACATTCGGAAATATTTCAATGATGTTTTATTCTATATCAGGAGCAGCACTCAGTTTGCTTTGTATGATTTTAGCAAAACAAATCAAAGGCTTTTCTATGGTGGGAATAAGTATCATCGGTGGTATAATGCACAATGTGGGACAGATAATCTGTGCGGCATTTGTGGTAAGAACAAACGGAGTATTCACATACTTACCGGTACTGATGATTGCAGGAGTGGTCAGCGGAATGCTTATAGGAATAGCGGCATCACTTGTTATAGTGAGAGTAAAACCCTATATACGCAAATAGCTTATTATAAGCAGATGTTAAGCATTCATAATTTAAATATATTATTAAACAGAGATTCATTGCAAGTTTGATTTTATAATCAGGCTTGCTTTTTAGAGATTTTAGAATGGAGATAAAATGGCAAATACAAAGATTGATGTAGTATCAGGTTTTTTAGGTGCAGGAAAAACCACTTTTATAAAGAGACTTGTTGAAGGAAATAAGGACAAGGGAAAAACAATAATAATAGAAAATGAGTTCGGTGAGATCGGTATAGACGGAGGATTTTTAAAGAATTCAGGTATCGAAATCAGAGAGATGAACTCAGGATGCATTTGCTGTTCTTTGGCAGGAGATTTTGAGGCATCTTTAAGAGAACTTTTATCAACTTATGAGCCGAACAGAGTTATTATAGAGCCGAGCGGAGTAGGAAAGCTTTCAGATGTATTGAAAGCTGTTTCAGATGTTGAAAAAGATTTGCCTGTAGAGTCAAATTCTGCCGTAACGGTTGTTGATGTTAAAAAGTGCAAGATGTATATGAAGAATTTCGGTGAGTTCTTTAACAACCAGATTCAGTTTGCAAATACTATAATCTTATCAAGAACGGATTTGGTGGATAACACTAAAATTGAGGAAGCCGTTGCACTTATTAAAAATGTAAATCCTGATGCGACAATAGTTACAACACCTCTTGATAAATTAAGCAATGAAAAAATAGAAGAGCTCTTATCAAGTCCTATAGATTTAAAGGCTGAATTGCTTGATGAATTGGCAAGGGAGCATGAACATCATTATGAGCATGAGCATCACCACGATCACGACCATCACCATGAACACGATGAGGATTGCGGATGCCATGAACATGAGCACCATCACGAACATGATGAGCACTGTGGATGCCATGATCACGACCATGAGCATCACCACGATCACGACCATCACCATGAGCATGACGAGCACTGCGGATGTCATGATCACGACCACGAGCATCACCATGACCACGAGCATGATCACGAACATCATCACGATCACGAACATCACCATGATCACTGTGGATGTGGGCATGACCATCATGATCACCATCATGCAGATGATGTATTTGACAGTTGGGGAATGGAGCAGGTACCTGCAATAAGCGAAGAAAAGTTAAAGAGTGTACTTGATAGCTTTGCTGATGAGGAAAGATTCGGAGTGGTTCTCAGAGCTAAGGGAATGTTAAAGGATGCAAACAGTGATGATTGGTTCTACTTTGACCTTGTTCCGGGAGAGAGCGACATCAGAAGAGGTGATGCGGAGTATACAGGTAAGGTATGTGTAATCGGCGCAGGATTAAAGACTGAAGAAATAGAGAAGTGTTTTAGAGCTTAAAGCTTATTGATTGGAGAAGTTATGGAAAGATTACCTATTTTTGTCATCAATGGTTTTTTAGAAGCCGGTAAAACACAATTTATGAAATTCACAATGCAGCAGGAATATTTTCAAACTGAAGGCAACACCTTGTTGATTGTATGTGAAGAAGGTGAGGAGGAATACGATAAGGAATTATTGGAATCTACTCACACAACCGTAAAGTACATAGATGATATATCGGATTTTACAAAAGAAAAGATGATAGAGTTTACCAAAGAGGTAGATCCTGAGAGAATTCTTATAGAATGGAACGGGTTGTGGGAACAGGACAAGATACAAATACCTGACATCTGGTATGTAAATCAGATGATTACAATTTATGATACATCTACATTGGACCTCTATATAAAAAACAAGGATTTAAAGGCATATATGGGTAAGATGCTGAAGGATTCAGAACTTGTTATATGTAACAGAGCCGATGATATTGATGAGGAGATTTTAAGTACATATCATCTTCAAATAAAGGCTATGGCACCAAATGCGGAAATCATTTTTGAGGGCGAAGAAGGAGAGATTACCGGAGATTTCAGTATAAATCTCCCATATAATCTTGATGATCCGAAGCTTATTATTAAGCCTGAGGAATACGGTATCTTCTATGTGGATGCTATGGACAGAACCGAAAAGTATGACGGAAAAGAAGTTGAGTTTGTTGCTCAGGTGGTAAGACCTGACGGAATCGGTGATGATATATTGATTCCGGGTAGAAGAGCAATGACTTGTTGTGAGGCCGATATTCAGTTCCTTGGCTTCGTGTGTCATTACAAAGGTGCAAAGAATTTTAAGAACAAGGACTGGGTGAAGGTAAAGGGAAAAATAAAGTATGAGATGAGCCCACAATACCGTGCTAAAGGGCCTGTAATATATGCAAATGATATTTTACTTACAGGACCTATAGACGGATTAGTACAGTTTTAGGAGAAATATGTCTGATTTAGAATTACTGGAAGAAGCAAAAAAGGCCAGAAAAATGGCCTATGTTCCATATTCAAAATATAAAGTAGGTGCTGCACTTATGACCAAATCGGGAAAGATTATACATGGTTGTAATATAGAGAATGCGGCATATACTCCGTGTAATTGTGCGGAGAGAACAGCTTTTTTTAAAGCGGTATCTGAAGGAATATATGATTTTTGTAAGATAGCCGTTGTCGGAGGCTTTGAAGACTCTGATGCGGATGCTTTATGTACTCCATGTGGAGTTTGCAGACAGGTCATGCAGGAGTTTTGTAACCCTAAGGAATTTGAAATCGTAATGTCTGACGGTGCAAAGGTGAAAACCATGAAATTGGAAGAGTTGCTACCGTTCGGATTTGGACCTGATAATCTAAAATGACAGTTAAAAATGTACATATAAAAAACAGATATAGGAAGGTTTAATGAAGAAAACATTATTAAATAAATTTATTCTGGTAACGACAATGGGTACGATACTTGTCACAGGTGTCGGAAGAAATATTTTTATAAAAGATATCAATGCATTTACTACAAAGAAGGGTACAGTAGATGTAAGTGCACTTAATGTAAGATCAAATGCCGGTACCGGAAATAATACTATTGCCACACTGGAAAGAGATACAAGTGTTACAGTACTTGATGAAGTAAACAGTGACGGAATGTATTGGTATAAAATAAGTTTTAATACCGGCTCAGGTGACAGAGAAGGATATGTTGCAAAGAATTATATAAAGACGGAAAGTACTGCAAAGTATACAACAGACAAGACTTTTGAATCTGAGATAGCGGGATTTCCTGAGAGTTATAAGAACAGATTAAGGGCTTTACATGCCGAGTATCCCAACTGGAAGTTTGTTGTACAAAATGTAGATATTTCCTGGGATGAAGTTATAAGGAATGAATCGATAGTCGGAGTTAATCTTGTAAAAAAGAATGCAAAGTCATCTTGGAAATCAACTGCAAGAGGTGCGTATAACTGGAGTAACGGAACTTGGCCGGGATTTGACTCAAATGAATGGGTTGCCGCAAGTGAAAGTATTATAAGATACTATATGGATCCAAGAAACTTTTTGGATTCAACCAATATATTTCAGTTTTTAAACCATGGATATACTACAGGTGAACAGACTGAAGAAGGTGTTGAGAAGATGCTTAAAGGTACTTTCATGGAAAGTAAATCAAGTGTTAAGAGCACTGTACCGTCTGCAACAACTGCACCGACAACTTCAGCTACAACTGCGGCAACTACAGCGGCTTCTACAACACAAGCGCAGAATGTCGGACCGGTTGCAGACCCGAATGAGAAGGTAGAACTTGTAGGGCCGACGGCAGAAAGTGTAACCGCCGCAACACTACCTAAAGAAGAACTTCCTACAGTGGAAGATAAAGATAACGGTCCGGGATATACCGAACCTGCACCTGCTCCGGTTTTTGAATCAACTACGGAGTTCAATGATACGGAGCACGGACCGGGAGTGGTAAACAGTGACAGTATTAAAGAGAGTGTAAGTGCTTCAAACAGCACATATGCATCAACATCAGCAAGTTCAGCCGGTGAAAATGCACTTTCAAACGGTACTACATATGTTGATATGATTATGGATGCCGCCAAGAGTTCAGGTGTTAATCCTTATGTTATAGCCGCAATGCTTATACAGGAACAGGGAGTTAAAGGCACATCAGGGCTTATAAGCGGAGCAACAGGTATTTATAATTTCTTCAATATAGAGGCTTATCAGTCGGGAAACCAGAGTGCAACAAGCAGAGGTTTGGCGTGGGCAGGAAGCGGAAATACATACCTTCGTCCATGGAATACAAAGGCTAAAGCAATAATAGGCGGTGCCATGTTCTATGGAAGTACTTATTCAAAAGCCGGACAGAACACATTCTACTTAAAGAAATTTAACGTTCTTGGTGAAAACAAATATAAGCACCAATATATGACAAATATTGAAGGCGCAAAGAATGAGGGAGCTATGCTCTCAAGAGCATATTCGGAGGAGGACAAAAAGGGAGTTTTCACATTCCATATACCTGTTTATAAAGATATGCCTGAAGTACCTGAGGCAATGCCGACAGGAGACGGTAGTCCGAATAACAGATTGTCATCACTAAGTATAAGCGGATATAATATTACACCGAGCTTTAGTAGTGACAATTATTCTTATACGGTTGAATTGCCATCCAATGTAAATAATGTTAATATTAAAGCAAACGTGGCCGATGCAAGTGCAACTGTATCAGGAAGCGGTGATATTGAACTGAACTCTTCCAACTCCACAGTTGACATAATTGTTACAGCTCAAAACGGAACTAAAGAGAAGTACAGCATAAATATAAAGAGAGGAAATTAATACTGTTTCTACATTTTATGTAGGGTTAATGTCAGAGGATTAAGATGAAATATTTAAAAAAGCCTAATGTAAATATCGTCATACCTTCATTTATACTTACATTGATATTTTCAGCAGTAATAGCTTTTAATGCTTTTGCTATGGGTATCAGTATAAGCTTTGCAGATGTCAATGCAACAGTGGGTGATGAAGTAAATTTGGTAATGAGTTTATCGTCAACAGACGGAAACATTGACAGCGCAAATATAATGCTCAGTTATGATGACAGCATTTTGGATTTTGTCGGAGGAACAAATGCACAGGGTGGGGCAGGTAGTATAAAAGTCACATCCAATACCGGAAGCAGCAGTAACAATCAAAACTATTCCCTGAAATTTAAAGCCAAGACAGCCGGGGAAACTACAGTCGTTGTAAGTACATGGGAAGTATATGATACAAACTCAAAGATGGCTACAATGCAGTCACAAGGCAGCGGAAGAATAAAGATAAAATCTGCAGAACAGACTACTGCCGAAGAGTCTACTGTTGAAAAGAATAAGGAAGCGGCAACTACAGTTGCGGTAGATAAAAAGGATGCAATGCTTTCTTCTTTGAAAGTCAGTCCGGGTAAGCTTTCACCTGATTTTAGCAGTACTGTGAAAAATTACGACATGAATGTAGCAGGAAATATATCCAACATTGCAGTCAACGCAAAGGCAAGACAGGACGGGGCAAAAGTAGTTATAACAGGAAATGATAATCTTGTGGTCGGAGTGAATGCTATTAATGTAAAGGTAACATCACCTGACGGTTCGGCTGTAGAAAGTTATATTATAAATGTAAATAAAAGTGCGGTAAAAAAAGAGGAAGCCTCAGAGTCTTCTTCAGAAACTTCAGCAGAAGAAGTTATCGAAGAGAGCGAGAGCAGTGCAGATGTTTTGGATCTGGTTTCCACAGATAACGGGCTTACCTTAGGCGGAATTGATTATCAGGTATCGGATTCATTTGATAAAAATATCCTGCCTGAAGGTTTTGAAGAGTCTACATTCACATATAAAGGTAGAGATGTCAAGGCCGGAAAAATGAAGGGTCAGGATGTATATATCCTTTATCTTGTAGGCAATGACGGCTCAGGAGATTTCTACATATATGATGATGCTGCGGATACATGGGCTGTATATACACAGCTTACCACAAATACCAAGAGCATTACCGTAATGCCTATTGATAAAGGTGTAGAGGTACCTAAGGGATTTATTGAAAGTATTATAAATATAAACGGTAAAAAGATTCGTGGATGGATTTGGGGCAGTGACAATGAAAAGAGATATTGTGTTGTTTATGCCATGAATTCGGAAGGTAAAAAAGACTTCTACAGATATGATATGGAAGAGCATACAATACAAAGGTACTTTGCCGATCCAAATGTAGACACAGGTGTATCGACTGAAGAATATAATGCACTTGAAAAGAAATATGAGAAGAGTAATGAGTGGGTAAGAAATTTAATTGCACTTGCGGTTATATTGATTATTTTTATAATAATTTTACTTTTGTCAAGAGCTTCAAATAAAAAGAAGGCTGCAAAGACGGCACAAAAACCTGCCAAGAAGAAGAACAAGAGTAACATTACTTCAAAAGTGGATTTGATACCTGAAGAAGAGATGAATGATGAAACTACTCTTGAATATATGCCTTTAAGTAAGAAAAAGGAAGAAGAGCCTGTAAAGTCGGAAGATGAATCGGATGATTTTGATGTAATAGACCTATCAAACGGTGAAGTTATAGAAGAAGAGGATTTTGAAGTAGTAGAAGAACTTAAAAACGATTCTGATGATGAAGATGATGATTTTGAAGATTTAGATATTTAAAAAATAACCACCCGGTAAGTCGGGTGGTATTTTTTATGGATTATAATTTAGAACTTCTTTTTCTTACCGTATTTCGGCTCGGCGGTAAGTCCTATTCCAAGTTTGTTTAGAGTCTTTACATCTGCTTCTGAAAGCATTACGGAAGAATGCATTTGTAAACCTTTAAGTTTCGGGATGGCATTTAAGGCTTTTCTTGCATTCTCATCGGTAGCGGCTGAAATAGAGAGAGCTATAAGAGCTTCATCTGTATGAAGTCTCGGATTATTACCACCAAGATATGTGGTTTTTAATTCCTGTACAGGTGCAATAACTGTAGGTGAAATAAGCTTTATTTCATCATCCACACCGCTGAGAGCTTTTAATGCATTTAAAATAAGTGCGGCACTTGCACCGAGAAGCTCGGAAGTCTTACCTGTAATAAGTTCACCGGTTTCAAGTTCAATAGCTGCTGCAGGGGTATTTGTGGCTTCAGCTTTTAATAGTGCTGCAGAAACAGCTTTTCTGTCATTAACACTTGTTTTTGCTTGCTGCATTATAAGCTCAAGTTTATAAATTTCATCAGCTTTGCATTCTCCTTTAACAAATCTTGCAAGTGAATTATAGTATCTTCTTATGATTTCCTGTTTACTTGCCTCTCTGCATACCTCATCGTCAATAATACAGTTACCGGCCATATTTACTCCCATATCTGTAGGAGATTTATATGGACATTCTCCAAATATTCCCTCAAAAATTGCCATCAAAACAGGATATATCTCTATATCTCTGTTGTAGTTTACAGTTGTTGTTCCATATGCTTCCAAATGGAAAGGATCAATCATATTTACATCGTTTAAGTCAGCTGTAGCAGCTTCGTATGCAAGGTTTACAGGGTGCTTCAGCGGCAAATTCCAGATAGGAAATGTCTCAAACTTTGCATAACCTGCTTTAATTCCCCTTTTATTCTCATGGTAGAGCTGAGAAAGACATGTAGCCATCTTTCCGGATCCGGGTCCCGGAGCGGTAACTATTACAAGAGGTCTTGAAGTGACGATATAATCATTTTTTCCATAACCTTCTTCACTCACGATATGTGCCACATTGCTTGGATACCCGTCAATCAAATAAAGCTTGTATACTTTTATACCGAGATTTTCAAGTCTTTCCTTAAATTTGTCCGCACTCTTTTGTCCCGAATACTGTGTAATACATACACTGCCTACAAACAATCCTTTTCTTCGAAATTCATCTATAAGTCTGATTACATCGGCATCATAGGTAATACCATGATCTTCTCTAATCTTGTTTTTTTCAATATCCGATGCAGAGATTGAGATAATTATTTCGGCCTGATCTTTTAGTTGAAGAAGCATTCTAAGCTTTGAATCAGGTTCAAAGCCCGGAAGTACTCTGGATGCATGGTAATCATCAAAGAGCTTTCCGCCAAATTCAAGATAGAGTTTATCACCAAAACTTGCTATTCTTTCTCTTATATGCTCAGATTGTGTTTTTAAATACATCTGATTATCGAAACCGATTTTCATAATACGCCTTCCTTCTTTAGTATGAACTGTTATATAAAATTAAAATAGAATTATATCACTTTTTAAAACCGTATTAAAGGGGGAACAACATAGTTTAGTAATTAAATTAATTTTCAAATATTTGAACACGATTATAATATTTTTTCATTTATTATTAAAAAAGAAATCTGCAAACTTATATATTATAAATATAATTAAAGTGATATACTAAAGCGACTAAAAAAGAAAGCAGGTTTTTATATGAAAAAGCAATTTTTAATGACAGTTATGGGTGCAGCTATTGTTTTGGCGGCATGTGGAAGTAAAGGAACAGATAAAAATGAAGACATTACGGTGACTATAGAACACAATGAGACAAGTGTTGAAACCGTTGAAGACACTGAAAGTGTGGCAGATGAGCCAAGCACAGCGGTAAGTAAGGCGGATATAAAATTAAAGTATTCAAATCTTGTAGATGAAGATACCAGAAACAGAGTAAAAAATGCTCTAAAGAATGCCGGTCTTAGTGATGAAAAGATAAAGAACTTTTTTGATGCGGTAGATGAGTATAATAATGCGGTAGGCACTAAGAATCTGGTTCAGAGTATGACAACCATAGATGCCGCTTTCCCAACATTCGATCAGGATAAGCTTATAGATGCATGGCTTGCCAAGGGAGGATATGTAGGCAGAAATTGCAGAATCACATCATATTCTTTGATGGGAGATTTTATAAAAGTCGGAAATCCTACACCGGGTGATACAACAATGCTTTTCAACGATTTTGATTCTATAAAAGATAAAAATATTTTTGAAGGTGAAGATAAGAAGAAATTTGATACATTATTTTCATATATTGATGTAACAAATACACATGATACAAATGTTTTGTCAGATGAAATAATAAAATCATGGGAAGAGAAGCAGATTTCGTTTAACAATGATAAGATGCATATGATTTCAGTATTTATGACCATGGACGACGGTATGAATAAGGTACAGGAGTTCATAGGGCATACAGGTATTTTGGTAGAAGACGGTGATAAATATCTCTTTATTGAGAAGCTGGCATTTGAGTTACCGTATCAGGTAGAAGAGTTTGACAGTTTACAGGATGTAAATGATTATCTGATGGGATACTATGACAATGAAGCTGAAGGACTTACTGCAAAGCCTGTTATTTTTGAAGACGGAAAAGTAATGAACGAGTACAGAGTCTTAAAATAATGCTTGCATTTTTTGCTCATTTTTGGTTGAATTATAGTATCAAAAACAGGAAAGAAGTATTATGGCAGAGAGAGTTAATATATTAAAAACAGATTATGAAATGAATCGTACAGACTGGACAGAGGTAGTATCGGCAGTATTTGGAGGTATGCTTCGTGTACAGGAGGCTATTGAGATGTATGTAGCCAAAGGACAGGCTTGGAATGTGGATTTTCATACAAAGAAAATCAAAATCGGAAAGAGCACGTATCCGATACAATACATAGGAAGTGAAGCAATCGAATCAAATGACTGGCTATGGGGCTGGGAGAATATAAACGGATTTGATGAGAGCTTACTTGAACTTGTTGGAGAAGCAAGAGAATTTGGAGAAAAGGTAGGTTTTGCAGCCTTAACAAATCCAAATCTTCCTTTGACAGAGAAAGTAACCGGATATATACTTTCAATGATTTCATGTGGCATAAGTGAAAAGAACTACGGATATTATCCATGTAAACATTCGGGCGGTATTGCATTTGTGGCGCTTTATGATTTACCCGAGAAATTCTTTTCACCTGTGGATACTAAGTTATTTATAAAGACTATAATGAGTGCTATCAGTCAGTATGAGCTTGATCATAAGATTCTTGTAGAAGGCTTCCTTGCATGGAACGGCACAGATTATCATTGGGAAAACAATAATATTTATGCCAGATTTGCAGAAAATGACGGGCAACTTCTGATAAGATTTGAGGATATCGGAGATAAAAAAAGAATAGAGTCAATCGACGGATTGAAATAAAGATAAGGACTTCCCAAAAGGGGAGTCCTATTTCTTATAGATGCTTTACACTCTGTCTTCTTAAAAGCTGATAAGGCATTTTAAATGCACTTCCTTTGAAAGAATTTGAAGAGAAGTATTCCAGTAAAAGTTGGGCAGATTTTACTCCTGTATCAAAAGTGGCATGACGTATTGTAGTAAGTGACGGTCTGATAGCAGTTGCCAGATTACTGTCGTCTACACCTGTAACTGAAATATGACCCGGTACTTGTATATTATTATCATACATAAAATCTATTGCTCCTACAGCAATATTGTCACAGGCACAAAGAACTGCGGTAGGAAGTATAGATGCTTTTTCATATATTTGATTCATTCCTGTATAGCCGTCTTCTATGGTAAAGGAATCCTGAAGGCTTATAAGGTCTTGGGAAGTATTTAAAGAACATTCCCTAATACCTTTCATATACCCATCATATCTTTTCTTTCCGGCTGATAAATCATGAAGCGGTCCTCCAATAAATGCGATATTTCGATGTCCCATGTTGTAAAGAAAATGTACCATATCACAAATTGCCTGTTGATTATCCATATTTACAGAACTTACAGGGATTTTCAGCTCAAAATCAGGAATATCCTGACATACATATATAACAGGCTTATTGTTTCTATGTATCCACATCATATGTTCTTTAGGTATATGAACATTTGCCATAATAATACCTTCAACTTGCTTATTTTTTAAGACATCCAAAAAGTGTATTTCTTTATCAAGTTCACCATTTGTCTCACATATTACGGTATTATAACCAAGAGGTGTTACAACACTATTTATACCCTGTAATATTCTGCCGAAAACATTATTAGATATATCAGGAAAAAGAACACCTATCAATTTATTAGATTTACGATTTTCTTTTTTTATTGTCGGAACAGGTGAATAACTAAGCTCTCTTATTACTTCCATAACTCTATTTCTTGTAGCAACAGATACAGTATTACTTTGGTTTATAACTCTTGAAACCGTTGAAATTGATACACCTGCAGCACTTGCAACATCATTAATAGTAACCATATAAGACCTCCTTTATGAAAATAATTATGAAAAGACAAGAGTATATCTTGAAAAACTATGAAAACAATAGCATATTTGCATGAAAAATGCAAGAAAACATACACTTGCATAATCATTTATAAAAACTTTGGAGCATTTGCGAATAGGATATTTATCTAAAATAGTTTAGTATAAAAACAGAATTTTAAAAGCATTCATAAAAAATAGTTATATCAGATAAGAGGTTATATATGAAAAATATTTTTTATAAACCGAAAGACGGTTGGGTTGGAGATACTATTCCATTTGCGCATGATGGTAAATTTTATATTTATTATCTTCATGATGAAAGAAAAGGAAATACGCAGGATGAGTATGGATATCGTACAAGCTGGAATCTGTTGATAACGGAAGACGGGGTTAATATAAAAGATTGTAAGGTTGTATTACCTGTCGGGGAGTATGACGATGCGGACTATGCCTGTTATACAGGGTCTGTAATAGAAGGTAATGACGGTCAATTTCATATGTTTTATACCGCACAGAATAATTATAATCCCAAGTATCACAGGGACGGAAAACCTTTACAATATGTTGCACATGCAATAAGTACAGATCTGATAAATTGGGAAAAACTGCCTGAGCTTACATTCGGTGCAGATGAAAGTATTTACGAGCCTTTTGATTGGCGTGATCCGTTTGTTTTTTATAATGAAGATGAGAAATGTTTTGATATGCTTTTGGCTGCAAGATTGCGTGGAGCAAGTGAAAAGAACGGAGGATGTGTAGGCTTATGCAGATCTTATGATTTACTTCACTGGGAGGCAAAAGAGCCGTTTTACAATCCGGAATCTTATATGACACATGAATGTCCGGATTTGTTTAAACTTGGAAACAAATGGTATCTTGTGTATTCAACTTTTTCAGAAAAATTTGTAACTCATTATAGGATGTCTGATAAGCTGAGCGGACCGTGGACCTCTCCTATAGAAGATACCTTTGACGGAAGAGCGTTTTATGCTGCAAAAACAGCACAGGTCGGTGATAAAAGAATGGCGTTTGCTTGGGTTCCTACTAAGCGTGGTGAAAGTGATTTCGGACAGTATGAATGGGGCGGAAATTTTATTGCACATGAGATTGACCAAACAACTGATAATAAGCTTACTGTAAAACCTGCTGACGGATTGATCAATATGTTTAATAAGGAAGCCGTAAATGAAAAAATAAATAAAGTTGAAATAGAAAATTTTGAGGGGGAGAAGTCATATGTAATCAACGGAATGAAAGAAACATGTATGATAGAAGCGGTAATAGAATTCAGTGAAGGAGTTAGATCTTTCGGAATAGGTTTGAGACAGGATTCAGCTCTTGCAAACGGGTATTATCTTAGATTTGAGCCGTTTTATAACAGGATTGTGGCGGATATGTGGCCAAGACGTATAAGCGGCGTAAATCAGTGGTATGTTGACGGGGACAAGCCCTTTATGATTGAACTTGAAAGACCTTTTGATTATAAAAGTTTAAAGGATAATAAAGTACATATAAGGGTTGTGGCAGACGGAAGTATAATATGTCTTTATGTGAATAATACTACCGCTCTGACAATGAGAGCCTATAACATGAAAAGAACAAATTGGGGATTTTTTGTAAAAGACGGAAGTATCAGGGTTTCTGATATTCATTTGTATGAAGTTTAAAAGGAGATTATTATGTACAAGAAGATAGGAACTATATGCCTTATAGCCGGAATGGTATTAATGGGTTGCGGAAATAAAGCACAAACCAACACAAATTCTACAGAGGCTGAAAACAAAGACGGTAACGTAAGAGAGATTCATTATTTTTCTTCAAGATCCGCATCGGATGATACAATGGTAACATTGCAGGAGATAACAAAAAAATATAATGAGCAGGGTGGAAATATAAAGCTTGTTATTGACAGTAATGCAGACAGAACGTCGTATGATCAGAAACTTAGAACAATGATTGCAGGTGGGCAGATGCCTGATATGTTTGACCTTGATGCGACACCGTATGCTACAGAACTTGGAGAACAGGGTATGCTCACAGATATGGATGCCTTTCTTGATGAAATAGGTGAAAAAGACAGCTATATTCCATTGGCATTAAACTATGGAAGGACTTCTGACGGTAAGTTGTATACATTACCTTTAGAGCTTTCAACAGAAATGATATGGTATAATGTTGATATGTTTAAAGATGCCGGAATCGAAGCACCAAAGACATTGGATGAGCTTTTAGAAGATTGCAAGGTTTTAAAAGAAAAAGGGTATACTGCATTTGGAATCGGTGGAGGAGACGGATGGCCATTGCTTCGACTTCTTGCAACATATCCGTTCAGAATGACAGGTAATGAGTATTTAAATAAATTATCTTTAGGAGAAGCTAAGATGTCTGATGAACCGGGCGTTAAGGCTGCAACTTTTATGTCTGAAATAGGACAGTATTTTCAGCCGGGATTTTCAACAACCGATGTAGCTACAGGATTAAATTTATTTCTTAGTGGAAAGAGTGCAATGTATCCGACAGGTACTTGGGAGTTGAATTATTTTACAGATAAGAATAGACCGGAAGGATTGAATGTCGATTATTTTTATATGCCTACAATAAAGGACGGAAAAACAAATGAAAATGACTACTGGGCATTTGGTGGCATAGGTTTAGCAGTTAATCCTAAGACTTTTGATGATCAGTACAAAGATTACCTGACATTTATAGTTAAAAACTACAGCCCTGCATATTTTGCACATGAGCATTTGGCACCGCAAAAGGTGGATATGAGTGACAACAGCAGCTTTGATCCTTTGTTTTTAAAGGTAATGGAAGATACAAATAATATAGGTTCAACTGCAGCAAGGCCTTGGGATGTAGTATTGAATGAAGATGTAATAGCAACAATTAATGATAATCTACCGGGACTTTGTATGGGTGAAGAAACAACGGATGACTTTATAAAGGCGGTGGATGAGGCCTTGGAGGCAAATAAATAGAATTTTATGAAAATTTTGAGAGATAAGAAAGCGATTGCTGTATTTTTGCTACCTGCTTTTATTGTCTATTCTGTTATAGTTATGGTTCCTATACTCGTTTCAATTTATTATAGCTGTTTAGATTGGAACGGTATAGGGAAAAAGAGTTTTGTAGGTTTTAATAACTACATAAAACTTTTTGGAGACAGCGTATTCAGACAAGCGTTTGGAAACAATATAATATATATAGTTATTGTAATGGTACTGCAGCTTGGTTTCGGTTTTAGCATTGCAGTTTTACTTACATATCTTAAAAAAGGAAGAGGCTTTATACAAACTGTATATTACATACCTTCTGTTATTACGGTTATTGCAATATCACAATTGTTTACAGGATTTTATTCGTATGAGCCTTTGGGGTTATTCAATATCTTCAGAAAAATGCTTGGTATGGAGCCTATTGCATTTTTAAGTGATTATAAAACTGTTTTATGGGCGGTTGCTTCTGTGGAAGGCTGGCAATATATAGGTATTTATATGATTATTTTCTATTCTGCGTTGGTTTCAGTATCACCTGATATATTGGAAGCGGCAAGAATAGACGGAGCTACGGAGTTGCAGATTCTGGTAAAAATCAGAATACCTGCTATAGCAAATGTAATTATGCTTTCATGTATATTGAGTCTGGTGGGTGCGCTTAGAGGTTTTGCGGCACCTATGAATATGACTAAGGGAGGTCCGAATCACAGATCTGAAATACTTGCAACATATATGTATAAAAAAGCTTTTACGAGCAGAGACTACGGATATGGAAGTGCAATTGCTGTAATAATTGTAATACTCAGTATTATTGGAGTTTTATTAATCAGTAAATATATGGATGGCGAAAACGAATAGGAGGATATATGAAAAGAAATATCAGAAAAATAATATATTGGTCTGTTATGATTCTGTTCCTTATAATTCAGGGCTATCCTGTTATATGGCTTATTGTAGCCGGATTTAGACCGAATATAGAGTTGTTGACAGAACCGTTCAGCTTTCCAAAGAGCTTTACTTTAGAAAATTTTATTAGAATATTCACTGAAAGCAATATAGTTACCTATATAAAAAACAGTGCTATAATTTCTGTAGTGTCATTAGTGTTTATTGTATTAATCAGTTCAATGGCATCATTTGCTATTGCCAAGATGAAATTCACGGGGAGGAAGAAGATATACAGATATTTTCTTATAGGACTTACAATCCCATATGCAGTTACATTGATACCATTATTTACAATGTTTGCAAAAATTGGACTTATAAATACAAGGATAAGTGTTATATTGCCTCTGTTGGCATTTCAATTACCTGTATCGATAATGTTGTTTGTAAATTTTTATTCATTTATTCCTGATGAAATTATAGAGGCTGCAGTGATTGACGGGGCAAGTATCTACGGTATTTATACAAAAGTAATTATACCGTTGTCGTTAAATACAATAATGACAGTGCTTGCTATGAACTTTATAACGGTGTGGAATGACTATACATTCAGTCTTGTATTTATAAACAGTACAGAACTGAAAACAATATCTATAGGCCTTGCCGACTTTATAGGGCCGAGAGGATTAAAGGATTGGGGGGCAACCTATGCGGCCATTGCAATGTCCGTATTACCAACACTGGTTATATATTTTTCATTAAATAAAAAGATGACAGCCGGAATGACGTTGGGGGCAGTAAAGTCATGAGTATGAAGCAAAATATTTTCAGACCGAAATATCATTTCGCTCTAAAAAGAGGGTGGATAAATGATCCGAACGGTCTCGTGTGGTTTCAGGGTAAATATCATCTGTACTTTCAATGTAATCCATACAGCAATAACTGGGATAAAATGCATTGGGGTCATGCCGTGAGCCCTGATTTAATACATTGGGAAGAGTGTAATCCTGTTCTTATTCCGGAAGAGGAATATGAGGATTATATCAAAGGTGGATGCTTTTCAGGCTCTGTAGTTGTTAATGAAGATAAAATATATGCTTTTTATACGGCTGTTTCATTGGTAGAAGGTGAAGTTTGTCAAAGACAATGTATGGCATATTCTTTTGACGGATATAATTTTATAAAATATGAGAAAAATCCGATTATTGAATCTATCGGAAAAGACTTTAGAGACCCTAAAGTAATTTTTCATGATGGAACATGGCAAATGGTAGTTGGAGGATCTGACAAAAACGCGTCTGATCTTGAAAGCCATGGAAGAATTTATCTTTTTCATTCTAAGAATTTGTTTGACTGGAGCTATAGCGGAATACTGTATGAAGCAAAAGCCGGTGAAGGGACAATGTTTGAATGTCCTGATATATTTGAAATAGGTGGAAAGTGGGTTATAACAGCATCACCTATGAATCGAACCGATTTTCTACCTACTGTATATATGGTTGGAAATATTAACTTTAAAAATTGTATTTTCTTCCATGAGTATAGCGGAACATTGGATTTTGGTCCTCATTATTACGCATCACAAACATATAAGGATAAGTATGGAAAAAATATTTCAATGGCCTGGCTTGGAGGTTGGGAATGGATGCCATGGATTAATGATCATGGTCCGGTGGAAGAAGGCGGGTATCGTGGAATAATGTCATATCCAAGACTAATTGATATGGAAGAAAACATTTTGAAAATGCTACCTTACAGTCATGACTTAGATTTAAAAAGTGACGTTGAATACAGCCAAAAGACTAAAGGAAACGACAAAAATATTTCAAATATATTGGATAAAATGTGTGAAAGGATTTATATATCAGGTGTAATAACAAGAGATAAAAACATTTCGGAATTAAATCTTGAGTTTTTTGACAGTGAAGAGAAAAAAATAATAATAAAACTTGATTTTCTTTTTGGTAATATTATTACGGATTTTACAGAAGCTGATGATAATATACGAAGTGGAATAAGAATATATAAGGCAAGTATACAAAAAGAGTACGATATAGATTTCAGTATAATAAAAGACGGAAATGTTCTGGAAGTTTATTTGCTTGGAGGTAAGTATAACTTTACCTCTATGATTTATCCACATGAAGGAAAAGTTGGTATTGGAATAAGGTCAAAAGATGCCATTATAAGGTATAGAAAAATAAATATTGAAGGATAATAAAACAGACGAGTGAAATTATAAATTTTCACTCGTCTGTTTTATGGTAAAAATACTATATTCAATTTTGAAATATATAATTTTATAATATTCATCTTATCAGTGGCAACTACCTATCAATGTGATATAATAAAGCTATTCTAAATGAACTTAATAAGAAGGTGGTTGTCAATGAGGAAGACAATAAGAGAAAAGTTAAAAGAAGCTGAAAAATATATCTGTGAGAATTTTGAGGAATTGGGAATAGATGATCCTGTAGAAGAAGGGTACTTTGAAGAGTATGAACAAATAGGCGGAGCAAGTGAAAGTGAGTTTGAAGATCTTGAAAAAACTTTCGGAATAAAATTGCCAGAGGATTTTAAAGAACTTTATTCATACAAAAACGGCAGCGGATATTTTGAATTGTTGCAATGTGACATAGACGACAGAGAAATCAACTTTACATTATTCAGCCTTGAAGAGATGAAAAAGGTAAAGAGCTATTTTCAAGACAGGGATGCTCTTTTAACAGATTATCCGGACTATTTTACCGATGATGTTATAGAACAAATGAGAGACAGCAGAATAAAACCATATCTATTCCATAAAGATTGGTTTGCTTTTGCAACATATCTCAATTGCGGATATCTGATGCTTGATTTTGATCCGGATAAGGAAGGAAAAGTCGGTCAGGTTATTTTTTATATACATGATCCGGATGAGATAATCTATACCGCATCAAGTGTAGAGGAACTTATAGATAATGTATGGAAATTTCTAAAAGAAAATTTTGACTAAAAAGAGGGTGATATAATGAGAGAGAATCCAAGGCCGGGAGAGTTTTACAGACATTTTAAAAATAAGCTTTATCAGATAATTGCTGTTGCCACACATTCTGAAAGTAAGGAAAATCTGGTAATATATCAGGCACTTTACGGAGATTTCGGAGTATATGCAAGACCGCTTGATATGTTCTTAAGTGAAGTGGACAGAGAAAAATATCCTGAGACAGAACAAAAGTATCGCTTTGAAAAGTTGGAAAATATATCTGAGACATCTAAACAAATTACAGATAGAAATAGTGAAATTAATATAGAGACAATTAACAAAACGCTGAAGGAAGAAAGTGCAGATGAGCCTGAAAATTTCTTTATAGACTTTTTGGATGCGGATGATTATTATACGAAAAAGAAAATAATCTTGGCCAACAAGGAAAATATAACAGATAAGCAGTTGGATGCTATATTTGATATTTACGGCTTAAAGAGAAACGGCATTGATAAGACAATAGATATTGCAGATTTTATTGCATATCTTGATATGCAAATACATTTTGAGGGGAAAAGACTAAGGTAACAGATGGCATTTGTAATAGAAGATGAATTAAAGAAGCTGCCACGCCAGCCCGGCGTTTATATAATGCATGACAAAAAGGATGATATTATATATGTCGGCAAGGCTATTTCATTGAGAAACAGAGTAAGGCAATATTTTCAATCAAGTAAGGATAAGAGTCCTAAGATAAAACAAATGGTCTCAAAGATTGAAAGATTTGAATATATTGTAACAGATTCCGAGCTTGAGGCATTGGTACTTGAGAATAATCTGATAAAAGAACATAGACCAAGATATAATACAATGCTTAGGGATGATAAAACCTATCCCTATATAAAACTTACAGTGAAAGAGGAATACCCAAGACTGCAGATGGTAAGGCAGATAAAGAAGGACAAAAACAGATATTTCGGGCCATTTTCAAGCGGTAATGCGGTACGAGATACGATAAATCTTTTAAACAGAGTCTATAAGCTAAGGACTTGCAGTAGAAATCTCCCAAAGGATATAGGAGCGGAGCGTCCATGTCTGGATTATTTTATACACCAGTGTGATGCTCCATGCCAAAATTATATATCAAAAGATGAATATAATAAAAATGCGGCCGAAGCACTTCGCTTTTTGAGTGGTGATTTTGATCCTATTATAAATAAAATAAGAACTGAAATGGAAAAGCTTTCAGCTGAGCTGAAATTTGAAGATGCGGCAAAGCAAAGAGATTTATTAAACTCAGTACTTCATATTACACAAAAACAGAAAATTACTTCGGATGATTCCAAAGACAGGGATATTATTGCAATGGCTAGAGATGAGAGAGATGCCGTTGTACAGGTATTCTTTATCAGGGAAGGAAAGATGGTCGGTAGAGAACATCATTATATACAAGTGGCAATGGATGATGAAAAAGTGGATATTCTGGAAAGTTTCATAAAGCAGTTTTATGCAGGAACACCTTTTGTACCGAGTCAAATCATGTCACAGTATGAGTTAAAGGATGAAAACCTTATTTCGGAATGGCTCTCCGCTAAAAGAGGTTCAAAGGTAAATATAATTGTTCCAAAGAAAGGTTCTAAGGAAAAGCTGGTAGAACTTGCAAAGAAAAATGCTGAAATTGTTCTCACAAAAGACAGAGAAAAGCTTCAAAGACAGGAAGCAAGAAGTGTTGGAGCTGTAAAGGAAATTGAAGAGCTATTATCATTGCCTAATTTAAAAAGAATGGAGGCCTATGATATTTCCAATATTTCAGGTGTTCAATCTGTAGGTTCCATGGTGGTTTATGAGAATGGAATGCCGAAAAAAAGTGATTACAGAAAATTCAAAATAAAAACCGTAATAGGTCCAAATGACTATGCTTCAATGAAGGAAGTACTTACGAGAAGATTTGACCGAGGTGTTGATGAAAAGGATACCGGATTTAATAAACTGCCTGATATAATACTAATGGACGGTGGAAGAGGTCAGGTAAACATCTGCTTACAGGTTTTGGAGGAATTCGGACTTAATATTCCGGTGTGCGGAATGGTAAAAGATGATAACCACAGGACCAGAGGATTGTATTACAACAATGTAGAAATTCCTATAGATACTCATTCTCAAGGATTTTTGCTGATTACAAGAATACAGGATGAGGCGCATAGATTTGCAATAGAGTATCACAGAAGTCTAAGATCAAAAACTCAGGTAAAGTCGATACTTGATGATATAGAGGGAATAGGAGTTGTAAGGCGAAAAGCACTTATGAAGCATTTTAAAGAAATTGAAAATATTAAAAATGCAAGTTTTGAAGAACTTATGTCGGTGGAGGGAATGAATAAAAAGTCCGCTACGGCAGTATGTGAATTCTTTTCAAAATTAAAAAAAGAGTAATATATGTAAAGGAGAATTTATGTTAAGACATATCGTAATGTGGAAGTTTAATGAGGGTGTGGATAAGCAAATTATAGGCGAAGAAATAAAAAGCAGTCTGCTTGATTTATGCAAAAGTATGGATGAGGTAGTAAAGGCAGATGTTTTTTATAATGTTTTACCTACAAGTACTCATGATTTGGTTTTGATACTTGATGTAAATGACGAGGATGCTCTTAATAAGTATGCAACATCAAAAGAGCATGTGGCAATTGTTGAAAGCTTAATTAAGACGAATACAAATTCAAGAGTTGCAATTGACTTTTTTTATTGACATTTTTAATTGCAGTGATATACTTTTTGTAAAATATAACGATATAAACTTGGGAGCTTATATATAGGCTGAGAGGGAAGTGTGACTTTCGACCGTTTACCTGATTTGGATAATGCCAACGTAGGGAGATGTTTTTTTGACTTTCTTTTCAGGAGATACAGGTTCTTGTATCTCATTTTTTATTGCAAAAATTTACCTGAATATAAGTATATAAGTTTTATGGTTAAAACTTTAATTTAGGAGGGTTACTTATGAGTAAAAGTAATGTCAAAAAGACGGCTGTTTCATTTTTGTTGTTTAAAATTGTGGGAAGAGAGGTGAGAATATGATAAAAGAAATGCTTGAAAATGTCAAAAAAAAATCACCTCTGGTACATAATATAACAAATTATGTGACAGTAAATGACTGTGCAAATATAATTCTTGCTTGTGGAGCAAGTCCTATAATGGCTGACGATTTGGATGAAGTTGCAGAGATAACATCAATATGTTCAGGCCTTAATATAAATATAGGTACATTAAATAAACGAACGATTCTTTCAATGATTGCGGCAGGTGAAAAGGCAAATGAATTGAATCATCCTATAGTACTTGATCCTGTGGGAGCAGGAGCATCCAAATTAAGAACGGATACTGCAAAAATACTGCTTGAAAAGGTAAAATTCAGCGTTGTACGTGGGAATTTATCAGAGATAAAATGTCTTGCTGCAGGAAGAGGTAATACGAGGGGGGTTGATTCCGTTGATTTTATCAATGGAAAAAATCTTGATAATGTTGTTGAGTTCGCAAAGGATTTTGCATTGAAAAACTCCTGTGTAACAGTTATCACATCTGCTATTGATATAGTTACGGACGGTAAAATTGCATACTGTGTATATAACGGCGACAGTATAATGAGTAAAATTACCGGAAGCGGATGTCAGCTTTCAGCTATGACGGCAGCATATATAAGTGCAAATCCTGACAACATTTTAGAAGCCGCTTTTGCCTGTGTAAGTGCAATGGGATTATGTGGAGAAATAGCAAAGAAGCGTATGACAGATAAAGACGGTAACAGCAGCTATAGAAATTATTTAATAGATGCGGTTTATAATCTTACTCCTGATGAACTTGAAAAAGGAGCAAGGTATGAGATTAGATAAGAAATACATGCATCTTTATGCAGTTACAGACAGAGCATGGACAGAGAATAAAACTTTATATGAGCAACTAAAAGAGGCACTTGAAAGCGGTGTAACCTGCGTGCAGCTTAGAGAAAAAAATCTGGATGAAGACAGCTTTATAGAGGAGGCAAAAAAGATATCGCAACTGTGTAAACAGTATAATATTCCATTTATTGTAAACGACAATCTGAATGTGGCTATTGCTTCAAATGCCGACGGAATACATATAGGGCAGGATGATATGGAACTTAAAGATGTCCGCAGGATTGTAGGAGAAGATATGATAATAGGAGTTTCCGTACATACGGTAGATGAGGCTGTCTCGGCACAAAGAAACGGTGCAGATTATATAGGTTTAGGTGCGGTATTTGAAACTTCTACAAAAAATGATGTAGGTATTCTCACATATGAAACATTAAAATCCATATGTGAAGCTGTAAATATACCTAAAGTGGCAATAGGCGGAATAAATTCTAAAAACATATTAAAACTTAAAGGAAGCGGTATAGACGGTGTTGCAGTAGTCTCTGCAATATTTGGAGCCGCCGATATAAAAAAGGCGACAAAGGAACTTTATAATTTGGCAAGTGAATTAATCGAGGGGACATGATATGAAAAAAGTATTGACAATAGCCGGAAGTGATTCAAGCGGAGGGGCAGGTATACAGGCTGATATAAAAACAATGACTGCAAACAATGTATATGCAATGAGTGCCATAACGGCACTTACAGCACAGAATACTACAGGGGTAAAGGGAATTCTAAATATTGCTCCTGAATTTATAAAGAGCCAGTTGGAGATGATTTTTGATGATATTTTTCCTGATGCCATAAAAATAGGCATGGTATCTTCGCCGGAAATAGTGGAAGCTATTGAATACGAACTTCTAAAATATAAGGCGAAAAATATTGTACTTGACCCGGTAATGGTAGCTACAAGCGGATCAAATCTTGTGGAGAACAGTGCAATAAAATCAATAAAAGAAAAACTTTTTCCTTTGGCAAGCGTGATAACGCCGAATATACCTGAGGCGGAAGTACTTTCCGGTATAAGTATTAAAGATGATAAAGACATGTTGGAGGCGGCAAAAATAATTTATGAAAATTATCATTGTGCGGTACTGTTAAAAGGGGGACACAGTATAAATGATGCCAATGATTTATTGTATGAGAATAAAAAAGCAAAGTGGTTCTTAGGAAAACGTATAGATAATAAAAATACTCACGGTACCGGATGTAGCCTTTCATCGGCAATAGCATCAAATCTTGCAAAGGGATATACACTTGAAGAATCCGTAGAAAGGGCAAAGAACTATATATCCGATGCTTTACTTGCAATGCTTGATATAGGAAAGGGGAGTGGCCCTCTAAATCATGCATTTAATATAAACGGAGAGTATGCAAAGGAGGCGGATAATGAATAAGAAAACATCAGTATTTGAAAACGGTTTGATCTGGTTTGGAGCCGCAGTATCTATAGCAGAGATTTTAACAGGTACATACTTTGCATCTTTAGGATTTTTAAAAGGATTACTTGCCATAGTACTTGGACATATAGTAGGTTGTATTTTACTTTTTCTAGCCGGAATGATAGGTGCAAAGACTCAAAAAAGCGCAATGGACACCGTAAAGATAAGTTTCGGAACAAAAGGTGGGATTTTCTTTGCAATATTGAACATCTTACAGCTTTTCGGTTGGACAGGTATAATGATTTATGACGGTGCCTCAGCTACGCAAGGTATACTGCCTATAGGACATTTTATATGGTGCATTGTTATCGGCGGACTGGTTTTGGTGTGGATACTTATAGGGGTTAAAAATTTAGGTAAGTTGAATGTAATTGCCATGTCGGCATTATTTTTAATGACAATAATTTTAAGCTTTATCATATTTAAAGGTGGGACAGCATTCGATAAAGGAGATAACAGTATGAGTTTCGGTGCCGCAATGGAGCTCTCAATAGCTATGCCTCTGTCATGGTTGCCTCTTATCAGTGATTATACAAAAGAGGCAAAAGAGCCTGTTAAAGCAACTGCTGCAAGCAGTATTGTTTACGGCTTTGTAAGTATCTGGATGTACATTATAGGAATGAGTGCTGCCTTATTTACAATGGAGTCGGATATAGCTAAGATTTTACTGAAAGCCGGACTTGGCATAATGGGACTTTTTATAGTTGTACTCTCGACAGTGACTACAACATTTTTAGATGTGTATTCAGCAGGAGTATCTACAGAATCAATATTTTCCAAAATAAAGTCAAAGTGGGTGGCGGTAGCTGTTACCGTAATAGGAACTTTGGGAGCAATTGTATTACCTATGGATGATATTACAGGATTTTTATATCTTATAGGGTCGGTGTTTGCACCGATGATTGCAATACAAATAGCGGATTTCTTTATATTAAAAATAAGTAATGATAAAAAATTGTTTTCAATAAAAAATATTATTTTCTGGGTGACAGGCTTTATAATATACAGAATCTTGATGAAGTTTGATATACCGATAGGAAGTACAATACCGAGTATGCTTATCACAATTTTTATATCGGTTGCAGTTAGTAATGTCTTTAAAATAGATAAATAAAGATAAAAGTATAATAGAATAATGTATAAATATCAGAACAATTCCCAGTAAACAGCTAGGAATTGTTTTTTATTGGAAACATGAGAAAAATTTAACAAATATGGCTTGAATAATAAATTTAATGGTGATATTATCAGGATATAAAGAGGTTAGTAAAGACTAACTAATTTGTTTATTTTAAAAGGAGGTACTTATGTGCTGGGATGGTTTTAAGGGAAGAAAATGGCGTGACGATATAGATGTCCGTGATTTTATACAAAATAATTATACAATATACGATGGAGACGAGAGTTTCCTTGAGGGTCCTACAGAAGCTACAAACAAGCTTTGGGGTGAGCTTTCAAGACTCCAAAAAGAGGAGAGAGCTAAAGGCGGAGTCCTTGATATGGAGACTGAAGTTGTTTCGACTCTAACTGCCTATGGACCGGGATATATCAATGAAGATATGAAAGATCTTGAAAAGATTGTAGGACTTCAAACAGATAAACCTTTAAAGAGAGCTTTTATGCCTTTCGGTGGTATCAAGATGGCAGAGCAGGCTGCAAGTACTTACGGCTATCAGACAAATGAGAAGTTTCATAAGATATTTACAGAATATCACAGGACTCATAATCAGGCAGTGTTTGAGGCTTATACACCTGAAATGCATGCGGCAAGGCATAATAAAATAATTACAGGACTTCCTGATACATATGGTAGGGGAAGAATTGTAGGAGATTACAGAAGGGTTGCACTCTATGGAATAGATTTTCTTATAGAAAAGAAACAGGAAGATTTGGAAAATTGTGGCGACGGTACAATGTTTGATGAAATAATCCGTCAAAGAGACGAACTTGGAATGCAGATAGAGGCTCTTAAACAGATGAAGGAAATGGCTGCAGCATACGGATTTGATATTTCAAAACCTGCAAAGGATGCAAGAGAGGCTGTACAGTGGTTATACTTCGGATACCTTGCGGCTATAAAGACACAAAACGGTGCGGCAATGAGTGTCGGACGAATTTCAACATTTCTTGATATCTACATTGAAAGAGATTTAAAGGCAGGAAAACTTACAGAAAGTGAAGCACAGGAGTTGATAGATCACCTTGTAATGAAGTTCAGAATGGTAAAATTTGCCAGAATACCTTCTTACAATCAGCTTTTCTCAGGCGATCCGGTTTGGGCTACACTTGAGATGGCAGGACTCGGTATGGACGGAAGATCGATGGTTACAAAGAATGATTTCAGGTTCTTACATACACTTGAGAATATGGGACCTTCACCGGAGCCGAACCTTACCGTACTTTATTCAAGCAGACTGCCAAAGGCATTTAAAGAGTATTCATCAGCTATTTCTATAAGAACAAGTTCCGTACAGTATGAAAATGATGATGTAATGCGTCCGGTATGGGGTGATGATTATTCTATATGTTGCTGTGTATCGGCGACAGAAACAGGAAAGGAAATGCAGTTCTTCGGAGCAAGAGCAAATCTTGCAAAATGCCTGCTTTATGCTATAAACGGCGGTGTGGATGCAAAGTCAAAAGAGCAGGTCGGACCGGCTTACAGACCTATAACATCTGAATACCTTGATTATGATGAGGTAATGGAGAAATATGATGTAATGATGGACTGGCTGGCAGGACTTTATGTAAATACATTAAATCTTATTCAATATATGCATGATAAGTATTATTATGAGGCTGCCGAAATGGCACTCATAGATACCGATGTCAGAAGAACGTTTGCAACAGGTATTGCAGGATTTTCACATGTAGTAGATTCACTTTGTGCAATCAAATATGCCAAGGTAAAGACAATACGTGATGAAAACGGAATAGTGGTTGACTATGAGACAACAGGTGATTTCCCAAGATACGGAAATGATGATGACAGAGCCGATGATATTGCGGTATGGCTTTTAAAGACTTTCCTTAAAAAGGTTAAGAAAAGACATACATACAGAAATTCGGAAGCGACAACATCCATACTTACAATTACTTCAAATGTAGTATACGGTAAGGCGACAGGAAGCATGCCTGACGGAAGAAAGGCGGGAGAGCCTTTGGCTCCCGGAGCAAATCCAAGCTACGGTGCAGAAAAAAACGGCCTTTTGGCTTCACTTAATTCACTTACAAAGTTGCCGTATGAGTATGCACTTGACGGTATTTCAAATACTCAGACTATCAACCCGTCAGCTCTCGGACATGGTGAGGATGAACAAAAGAAAAACCTTACTCAGGTAATGGACGGATATTTTGATCAGGGTGCACATCACCTCAATGTAAATGTTTTCGGTACTGAAAAACTTATAGATGCTATGGAACATCCTGAGAAGGAGGAGTATGCAAACTTCACAATAAGAGTTTCAGGATATGCCGTTAAGTTTATCGACCTCACAAGAGAGCAGCAGCTTGATGTTATCGCCAGAACATGCCACGATAAGCTATAATATAAACTGATTTGATATTTGGCTATGTGAAGTTTACTTTGCATAGCCTTTAGCTTTTGGAGGAAATATGGAAGTAAGAGGAAATATACACTCATTTGAGACATTCGGGCTGGTGGACGGTCCGGGGGTCAGATTTGTTGTATTTGTACAAGGCTGTCCTATGAGGTGTCAGTTCTGTCACAATCCGGACACCTGGTCTACAAAGGAAAATCAGATATTCAGCGCTCAGGAAGTGTTTGACAAGGCAATAAGATATAAGCCGTATTGGAAGGAGAACGGCGGGATTACCGTAAGTGGTGGAGAACCCTTACTACAGATAGATTTTGTAATAGAGCTTTTTAAACTGTGTAAAGAAAATGGTGTAAATACCTGTCTTGATACTGCCGGAGGACCTTTCAGTAAAGATTCAAAGTTTTTTGAAAAGTTCAAAATCTTGATGCAATATACGGATCTTATTATGCTTGATATAAAGGAGATAAACAATAAAAGACATGAAATTATAACAGGCATGAAAAACGATCATATTCTTGAAATGGCAAAAACAATGGACGAAATGGGAAAAAGGATGTGGATTCGTCATGTTTTGGTACCTGAAAGAAGTGATTATGATGAGGATCTTATTAAACTTAAGGAATTTATTTCTTCTTTAAAAAATGTGGAGAAGGTGGAAGTATTGCCATACCACACATTGGGAAGACATAAATGGGATAATCTTGGAATTGAGTATAAGCTTGAAGGCATTGATCCGCCTACGAAGGAAAGGATAGATAATGCCAACAGGATACTTGATACGAAAAAAAATAATTAAAATAAAAAAGCGACCTTCCGTATTATCACAGATTGTCGCTTTTTTTGCCTGTACAGACTTTTGATGTTGTTTTTCTTTCAATAAGCTTTGCATGAAGTAAAAAAGTACTGATTGGTATATTGCTTAAAAGACTTGAGAGGGCAAAGAATCCGCTTTTTCCAAGCTCTATTCTGTCCTGTTTTATTGTAGTAAGGGGCGGTGATGTGTAGGCCGCTATAGGCAAATCGTCAAATCCGATAATACTTATATCTTCAGGCACTTTATAGCCAAGCTGGTGGCACTGAGTTATTGATGCGGCTGCAATATTATCATGGCTGCAGATTATAGCAGTCATTCCGGCTTCCAAAAATCTTGGTAGATGCTTTTCTATACACTCAGACAGATAGTAAGAACAGCCTGTGTTCTCGGGTGTAGTTTTATGGCCATGTCTATCCATAGCATGTAAAAAAGCCGCATGTCTCATTTGAAGTACATAGGATCCAAGTGAACCGCTAAGATAAGCTATTTTTTTATGACCGAGATTTGTAAGATGATCAAGAATCAGCTCCATTCCTTCACTATTGTCAATGCCGACATATGCTGTAGACGGATTTCCGGTAACATAGTTATCAAAAAGCACAGCAGGAGTATGACTGTCTTTAAAATCATTAATCCAAGGATCATGTAGTGAGAATCCAAGTACAAATGAACCTGCATAATCATGTTCAAGCATAAAGATATCATATGTCGTATTTTTTTGAAAATCGGTATCAACAGGCACTGTTTCTACCTCAAAGCCTGCAGGCTCTGCAAGCTGACGAAAACCGATGATAATATCATAAGCAAAGTGATGTGGTTCCAAGTACTCTATATTTTCTCTTTCTATTAAAATACAGATTTTTTTTACCGGCTTTTTATATCGCCTCAATTTTGTATAATCCAATGCAACAGCAGTTTCAAGAACTTGTTTGCGTAAAGTTTCGCTAACATCAGGTGCATCATTTAATGCCTTAGACACAGTACTCTTGGAAATGCCTAATTTATCAGCAATATCCTGTATTGTGGTCATAATTTAATATCCTTTCATATAAAAGAAAATCATTTTTATATTATTATATAGAATAAAATGGTAAAAAGCAACAAAGAACATAATACGGCATTTTTCAAGAATTTTGGAAACAAAACGAAATTTCTTGAATACTGTATACAGCTTTATTTTCGGGCTTTAAAAACATAAAGAAAACATGAAAATTTATTGACTGGGAATTAAAAAAGATATATATTTACATTAACGAAACAATACGAAAATTTAATCAGGAGGTAGTAAGATTATGGTAGGAAGTCTTAAAAGATTTCTAACAGGAATCATGGCTTTGACTCTGGGAGTAGGGCTGACCGCATGTGCCGACAGTAAAAGCTCAGCCGGAGTAGAGAAAGTCAGGCTGATGGTTTGGTCGCCGTCTGAAGATCAGTCAAAAGACAGTGGTGAGTGGCTTCAGACAATGTGTAAAAATTTTGCGAATGAACATCCGGAATGGGATATCACATTTGTCTACGGAGTTGCAGATGAAGCGACTGCTGCAGATCAGGTATCACAGGATCCGGAAGCGAGCGCCGATGTATTTATGTATGCAAACGATCGTATAAGTAATCTTATCGATGCAAAGGCAATAGCAAAGTTTGGAGGAAAGTATAAAGAGACTATTGAGTCAACCAACTCAAAAGAGCTTTTGGATTCACTTACTGTAAATAATGAGCTTTACGGTGTACCATTTACAACTAACACATGGTATATGTTTTATGACAAGTCCGTATTTTCAGATGATGACATAAAAAATCTTGATACAATGTTGAAGAAGGGTACGGTATCTTTTCCGCTTGTAAATTCATGGTATCTGCCTTCATTCTATCTGGGAAACGGATGTACATTGTTCGGAAATGAAAACGATGAATCAAAGGGTGTTGACTTCGGAGGCGACAAGGCTGTAGATGCCACAAATTATGTTATAGACCTTGCAGCAAATCCTAATTTCAAAATTGATGCTGACGGTTCTGCACTTGCAGGGCTTCGTGACGGAAGTGTAAATGCAATGTTTACAGGTTCATGGGATGCAAATGCAATTAAGGAAGCACTTGGAGAAAATATGGGTGCAGCTTCACTTCCTACATACAGTATTAAAGGTGAACAAAAGCAGATGCTCGCATATGCAGGTTCAAAGGCAATCGGAGTAAATTCTCACAGTGAGCATATGGAACAGGCGGTTGCACTTGCAGTATACCTTGGAGGAATGGAAGCACAGAAAGCACACTATGAGTTGAGAAATGTTATTCCTTGTAATACCGAACTTTTAAAGGATCCTGAGATAGCATCTGATGCACTTGTTTTGGCACAGAACAATACCTTTAACAATACATCAATTCTTCAGCCTTTCGTATCGGCTATGAGTAATTGTTGGAGTCCTGTTGAAAACATGGGCAAGGGAATCAGAAACAAGAGCGTGACACATGATAATGCCAAAGAACAGACAGAAGCAATGAATGCGGCAATGAACAGTAACGGAATAAATTAAGGGGTAAATGTTATGGGTTTATTTAAAAAAAGAGTTAATGAATTTCCGACTCCATACACTTGCACCAATGCAATAAAAGAGGGCGGATTATCAACTAAGCTTTCCATGATCCTGATGGGATTTGGAAATATAGTAAACGGACAGGTTATAAAAGGACTCATATATCTTTTTATAGAGATCGCATATCTTGTCTTTATGTTTGTAAACGGAATCGGCTTTATAGCAGGCCTACGAACACTTGGAAGTATAGAGCAGCAGGAAGTATGGGATGAGGCAAAGCAGATTTATACCTATACAAAGGGCGACCAGTCCATACTTATATTGCTGTACGGTGTGGCCGCAATTTTAATTACCGTTCTTATGGTAGTTATCTGGAGAGGTACATTAAAGAGTGCATACAAAGCTGAATGTCTTCGCAAAGAAGGTAAGCATGTAAATAACTTTGCGGAAGATTTGAAAACACTTTTAAATGAAAATTTGTATCGTCTGTTTATGACACCGCCTACAGCATTTGTATTTATATTTACAATACTTCCTTTAGTATTTATGATCTGTATGGCATTTACAAACTACAGCCGTATAGATAATCATTTAATGCTGTTTGATTGGGTGGGACTTGATAATTTCAAGACTTTGTTTGATTCAAAAAGTATCCTTGGAAGTACATTCTGGTCGGTGCTTGGATGGACAGTTATTTGGGCGTTTTTTGCAACATTCAGTAACTATATTTTCGGTATGATTTTATCACTCCTTATAAACAGAAAAGGAACAAGAGCAAAGGGATTTTGGAGATTTTGTTTTGTACTTTCATGTGCGGTACCTATGTTCGTATCACTTCTTATCATGCGTACAATGTTACAGCCTGAAGGTGCGGTAAATGTACTTCTTAGAAACATTGGCCTTATAGCAAGTGATAAGAGTCTTCCTTTCTTTACTGATCCTACTTGGGCAAGAGTGACCGTTATTATAATAAATATCTGGGTTGGTGTACCGTATACCTTGCTTCAGCTTACAGGTGTATTGCAAAATATTCCTGAGGATCTTTATGAGGCGGCAAGAGTTGACGGAGCAAATGCAATACAGACATTTACAAAGATTACATTGCCGTACATGCTCTATGTTACAACACCTTATTTGATAGTTACATTTACAGGTAATATCAACAACTTCAATGTTATCTACCTCTTGTCGGGAGGAGATCCTGTCACAGATCTCTCTTCAACAGCAGGTAAGACAGACCTTTTGGTTACATGGCTTTATAAGTTGACAATTGACAAACAGTATTACAATATCGGTGCGGTTATCGGTATTATGACATTTGTTATTTTGGCAATCGGTGCACTGTTCACATACAGAAACAGTAAATCATATAAGGAAGAGGGAGGATTCTAATTATGGCAAAGCAATTTCAATCTGCAAAGAAAAAGAGAATGATAAACAACACTATTGTACATATCGTTCTTGCTATATTGGCCGTTATTTGGCTTTTCCCTATATTCTGGGTAGTTTTAACAAGCTTCAGAGCGGAAAAAGGATCATATGTATCAACCTTCTTCCCAAAGGCATTTACACTTGACAACTATGCAAAGCTGTTCAGTGATACAACTATATTAAACTTTCCGCAGATGTTTATGAACACCTTGTTTATCGCAATATGTTCATGTATATTGTCGGCATTTTATGTACTTGCAGTTTCATACTGTCTTTCAAGAATAAAGTTTAAATTAAGAAAGCCTTATATGAACATGGCAATGGTACTAGGACTATTCCCGGGATTTATGTCAATGATTGCTGTGTATTTTATATTAAAGGCAATGGGACTTACAGAGGGAAATCTTATTAAATTGGCACTTATTCTATGTTACTCCGGAGGTGCAGGGCTTGGATTCCAGATTGCAAAGGGATTTTTTGATACAATTCCTGCAGCTATAGATGAGGCGGCGCTTTTGGACGGATGTACCAGATGGCAGATTTTTTATAAGATTACATTACCGCTTAGTAAACCTATTATTGTATATACTGTCTTAACATCATTTATGGGACCATGGCTTGACTTTATCTTTGCGAGAGTTATATGCAGAGCAAACTCGGACCAATATACGATAGCTATAGGACTTTGGAAGATGCTTGAAAAAGAATATATCGACAGCTGGTACACAAGCTTTGCTGCCGGTGCAGTTCTTATTTCCATTCCGATTGCACTCTTATTCTTATTCATGCAGAAATACTATGTAGACGGCATCTCAGGTGCTGTTAAGGGATAATAATGGAAAATATAATTGAAATCAAAAAATATTACTCTTCAAAGGAGTTTCTTGAAAACTATATTTATGAAGGAAACGACCTAGGTGTGGAATGTAATGAAAACGGGACCACATTCAAACTGTGGTCACCGGGTGCAAAGAGCGTAGTACTAAACCTTTATGAAGCAGGAGACGGCTGTAAGGCTTATGAGCAGATTCCTATGGAAAAAGAGGATAAGGGAGTTTGGAGCTTTCACTCACACAAAGAGCTTCATAAAGTGTACTATGACTATTTGATAAAAAGAGACTCTAAAGAAGTACTAACTGCGGACCCGTATGCAAAAGCATCCGGAGTCAACGGTATAAGAAGTATGGCGGTAAACTTAAAAAAAACCGACCCTAAGGGATGGGAGAATGATAAGGCACCGCAAAAGGATAAAGAAAGAGTTGTGTATGAGCTTCATGTAAAAGAATTTTCCTTTGCCAAGTCGGGAGGTTTCCCTCCGGAGTATCGCAAAAAATATAAAGCTTTTACCTGTAAGCATACAACACTAAATAATGACGGTATTCATCCTACAGGACTTGATTATCTGAAAGAACTCGGTGTTACACATATTCAAATAATGCCGATGTATGATTACGGTTCTGTGGATGAAACAAAAGACTATGAGTTCAACTGGGGATATGACCCGGTCAACTACAATGTACCTGAAGGTTCATATGCTACAGATGCATTTCATGGAGAGGTTCGTATCACTGAAATGAAGGAGATGATACAATCAATCCATGAAGCCGGATTTGGAGTAATTATGGATGTGGTATACAATCATACTTACTCACTTGATTCATGGTTTCAAAGAACTCTGCCTTGGTATTTTTACAGAGTATTTAGTGACGGTAAGGTATCTGACGGTTCCGCCTGCGGAAATGATGTGGCAAGTGAGAGAGCCATGTGTTCAAAATATATTTTGGAGTCTGTACTTTACTGGGCAAGGGAATATCATATTGACGGATTTCGCTTTGATTTGATGGGACTTCTGGATACTGATTTGATGAACAATATCAGAAAAGAGCTTGATATCATATACGGTAAGGGTGAAAAGATAATCTATGGTGAGCCTTGGTCTGCAACAGATACCGCAATAGAGTATAATAAAAAACTTGCAAACAAATACAATATAGCTCTTTTAGATGAAAACATAGGAGTATTTTGTGACAACACCAGAGATGCTATAAAAGGTTCGGCTCTCAGAATAAGAGAAGCAGGATTTGTAAACGGAGGCAAGGATAAAGAGGACGATATACTTGCAAGTATAAGCGCATGGTGTGATCCTAAATACAACAAAGAGTTTAAAGGTGTGAAAGCACCGTCACAGATAGTCACATATGTTTCGGCACATGACAATCAGACACTTTGGGATAAATTAGATTATACAGTCACGGAAGAAGAGGCAATGAGATTAAACAAGCTGGCAGCCGCAATTTATATGACTTGTCAGGGTACTTTGTTTTTCTTATCGGGTGAGGAGTTTTGCAGAACAAAGGCCGGACATGACAATACCTACAATATGCCTATTTCTGTAAACATGCTTGACTGGAGACTTGCATATAAGAATAAGGACCTTGTCGACTACTATAAAGGTCTGATTGCACTTAGAAAGCAAATTTCGGGGCTTTGCGATAAATCTGAAAATAGCTATAAACATATCACCGATATGTGGAAACAAAAGCAGGTAGTAGGATTTAGTGTAAACAGTGATAAGGATTCTTTATGGAGTCAGATCAAAGTCATTTATAATGCTTCAAAGAAGGACTTTGAAGTTGAGTCTTTAGACGGAGATTTTGAAGTACTTTGTGACGGCAATGACAGTATGCTTTGGAAAAAGAATATAAGCGCAAAGGCTCCTATAAAAGTAGGAAAACAAAGTGTATTGATACTTGGTAAGAAAAGAATAGAGGAGATATAATGGAATTTACCGGTGTATACCATAGAACATCAGAACAGATGAGTTATGCTCTTGATAAGGACAGACTTATTATAAATTTAAAAACAGGATATGATGTTAAACAGGTCTTTATCCACTATGGTGACCCGTTTGAAGCCGGAATACTTGGCGGAAGCGAGAAGTGGACCGGAAAAAGAGAAGAAATAGTATACAAAAAACGATTATCAAATCAGTTGTGGTGGACTACAACTCTTACTCCGATATATAAAAGATGTAAGTATTTCTTTGAACTGCATACAGATGACAGTGTCTGGTATTATTTTGAAGACGGATTTTTAACCAAGGAACAGTTCCACATGGACGGAAGAATGTTGCAGTGCTTCATTATGCCGTGGATGAATCCGTCGGATATAAATATTACACCTGCATGGGTAAATGACACCATATGGTATCAGATATTCCCGGACAGATTTTGTAACGGTACTCCGGAAAAAAATACAGATGATATTCTGCCTTGGAGAGATCATGGAAGTGTTAATAATTATGAGAAATTCGGTGGAAATTTGGAAGGAATCAAAAGTAAGCTTGACTACCTCCAAAACCTTGGAATAACAGGCATTTATCTGAATCCTATAATGGAGGCAGAATCAAATCATAAGTATGATACAACCGATTATACAAAGATAGACCCTTCTTTTGGAGACAGTGATACAATGAAGTCACTTTGCAAAGAGGCTCATAATAAGGGTATTCGTATCATGGTGGATGCGGTCTTTAATCATTGCGGAAGAAAATTTAAGCCATGGCTTGATGTGCTTGAAAAAGGTAAATCCTCAAAGTATGCGGAATGGTTTATGGTGGAAAACTGGGAAGATATTGCAAAAAGAGGAGATACAAGGGATAAAAGGTATTATACTTTCGCTTTTACGGACGGTATGCCGAAACTAAACACCAACAATGATGAGGTTATAGACTATTTTTGTAAAATCTGTGAAGATTGGATAAGAGAGTTTGATATAGACGGTATCCGTTTTGATGTGGGCAATGAGGTGTCACACAGGTTTTTAAAAAAGATAAGAGAACATCTAAAAGCTATAAAGACTGATATATATCTGCTTGGAGAAATCTGGCATGATGCAATACAGTGGCTTCAGGGAGATGAATACGACTCTGTGATGAATTATCCTCTGCTTAGTGGAATTCATGATTTTTTCCTTGATAAGACAATGAAAAAGCATGAGTTTGAGTATATGGTCAACCGTTGTTATACAATGTACATGCAGCAGAGTAATAATGTATTATTCAATCTGCTTGATTCGCATGACACGGAAAGACTTATAAACAGATTCCATGATTTGGATAAGTTTTATCAGCAGCTTGCAATTCTTTTCACACTTCCGGGAAGCCCTTGTATCTACTACGGTACGGAGATAGCCATAGAAGGTGCACATGATCCGGATTGCAGGAGATGTATGCCGTGGAGTAAGATTGACAGCAGTGAAAATGTAGAAAAAATTGCTACAATGAGAAGTCTTATAATGCTAAGGCGTAATGAGAAAATGTGTAGGAGTCCACATTTCCACTTTCCACATAACTATGATAATGACAGATGTGTGGAATATATCAAGATTGATGAAGACGGAAACAGTATGGAAGTCTTAATAAATGCTTCGGAAAATCCGATCAAAATAGATATGGGGAAAGAGATTTTATTTTCACGAAAGTTTGACGGAGAAGTACTTGAAGCAAACGGAACTTTAATCCGTAGGATTTGAAAAAAGGAGAAAAAGGTATGTCATTAGAAGAAATTTTAAAGAACAAACTTGGTAAGGAAATTTCAGCAGCTTCAGATGCGGAAATTTACACAGCACTCTTGAACATTACAAAAGAGAAGATGGAAGGCATGGAGCATAATACAGGGAACAGAAAGCTATATTACATTTCAGCAGAGTTCCTGATTGGAAAGCTTTTATCAAACAATCTTATAAATCTTGGAATGTTTGATGAAGTAAGAGATATTTTAGCAAAGAATGGTCATGATATAACTGCGGTTGAAGAGGTGGAGCCTGAGCCTTCACTTGGAAACGGTGGTCTTGGACGTTTGGCTGCATGCTTCCTTGATTCTATCGCAACACTTGGATTAAACGGTGACGGTGTAGGATTAAACTATCATGACGGACTTTTCTTACAAAAGTTTGTAGACAATAAGCAGTATGAAGAGAAGAATCCATGGATTACAGATAACAGCTGGCTTACAAGAACAGATGTGAGTTTTGAAGTTCCTTTCAAAGACTTTACTTTGAAATCTACAATGTATGATATAGATGTTCCGGGATATCATCAGAGCAAATGCAATAAATTACATCTTTTTGATATTGACAGTGTGGATGAGTCTATTATAAGAGACGGAATAAATTTTGATAAACATGATATCGGTAAGAACCTTACATTGTTCTTATATCCTGATGACAGTGATGAGGCAGGACATCTGCTCAGAATTTATCAGCAGTACTTTATGGTAAGCAATGCTGCACAACTGATTATAAGAGAAGCTGAAGAAAGAGGTGTAGATCTTTACAGACTTCATGAGCATGTATGTGTTCAGATCAATGATACTCACCCGACTATGGTTATTCCTGAGCTTATCCGTATCTTGACACAGCAAAAGGGCTTCAATATGGATACTGCTATTGATGTTGTAAGAAAGACATGTGCTTATACCAATCATACAATACTTGCAGAGGCACTTGAGAAGTGGCCAATCAGCTACTTGGAGAAGGTAGTTCCACAGTTATTGCCTATTATTTATGAGCTTGATGCAAGGGTAAGAAAAGAGTTTGCTGATGAGAGAGTATACATCATAGACAATCAGAACCGTGTACATATGGCGCATATTGATATTCACTACGGTTATGCAGTAAACGGTGTTGCGGCTCTACATACAGAGATTTTGAAAAACTCCGAGCTTAAGCCTTTCTATGATATCTATCCTGAGAAGTTCAACAACAAGACAAACGGTATTACATTCCGCAGATGGCTTGTTCATTGCAATCATGAGCTTTCAGAGTATTTAAACGAGCTTATAGGACCTGAGTATATGGACAATGCCGAAAATCTTGAAAAGCTTTTAGCTTATAAAGATGATGAGAATGTATTAAAGAAGCTTAGAGAGATTAAAAAGGATGCTAAGATCGAGCTTAAGAAGTATTTAAAGCAGACTCAGAATATTGATATTGATGAGAACTCTGTATTTGATATTCAGATAAAGCGTTTACATGAGTATAAGAGACAGCAGATGAATGCACTCTATGCTATTTACAAATATAAAGAGATCAAGAAGGGACATCTACCAAAGCGTCCGATTACAATGATTTTCGGAGCAAAGGCTGCACCTGCTTACACTATTGCAAAGGATATAATTCATTTGATTCTTTGTTTACAGCAGTTGGTGGAGAATGATCCGGCTGTAAGTCCATATCTTAAGATAGTTATGGTGGAAAACTACAATGTTACAAAGGCTGAAAAGCTTATCCCTGCTTGTGATATTTCCGAGCAGATTTCACTTGCATCAAAGGAAGCTTCAGGAACAGGAAATATGAAGTTTATGCTAAACGGTGCTGTAACTCTTGGTACAGAGGACGGTGCCAATGTGGAAATTCATGAGCTTGTAGGTGATGAAAATATCTATATCTTCGGTAAGAAGTCCGAAGATGTAATAAAGCTTTATGAAACAGCTTCATATCGTTCTGCCGATATCTATGACAACGACTCTGAGGTGGAGGAGTTGGTAGACTTCATTATCAGCAAAGAACTTATCCGCATCGGAGATCCGATGAATCTTTGCAGACTTTATAAGGAAATTGTAGGTAAAGACTGGTTTATGGCACTCCTTGATGTAAAGGATTATATAAAGACAAAAGAGCAGATGTTAAATGACTATGAAGACGAGATGTCTTGGTCAAAGAAGGCTCTTGTAAATATAGCAAAAGCAGGATTCTTCTCATCAGATAGAACTATTGCAGAATATAACAAGGATATCTGGCATTTATAAGGAGAATTTAATGAAAAAAACAGGAATTTTAATGCCGGTTTCAGCTCTCCCTTCCACAACAGGCGTGGGAGAGCTTGGATGGGCTTCCTATCAGTGGATTGATATAATGAAGGAAAATGGAGTAAAGATCTGGCAAATTTTACCTTTAAACCCTGTAGGATTTGGAAACTCTCCTTATCAACCATACTCATCATGTGCCGGTGATGAGCTTTATATCAGTCTTGACTTACTTTTTGAAGACAGATTGCTTGATAAGAAACCTGATAAATTTAGAGAAAATGCCAAAAGAGTTGATTATACAGCCGTAAGAGCTTTTAAAGAGAGTTACTTAAGAGAAGCCTTTGAAAAGTTTGTATCTAAAGAAGGACAAAAATATCCTGCATATGTAGACTTTATGTCACAGGATTGGGTATATACATATGCTGTATTTCGCGCTCTAAAGCTTGACAACAACGGCGATTGCTGGAACGATTGGAAGGCTGATTACAAAAATTGGACGGGAGATAAGAGTGTACTTCCCGAGAATGTAGAAAAAGAAGCAAGATACCAATGCTTTATTCAATATATTTTCTATACTCAGTGGATGGATGTAAAAAGATATGCCAATGATGCAGGCATTGAAGTCATGGGTGATGTGCCTTTCTATGTCGGACTTGATTCTGTAGATGTATGGTCAGGTAAGGACAATTTCTTACTTGATACTGACGGAAGACCTATATTTATTGCAGGAGTTCCACCTGATTATTTCAGTGCTACAGGACAAAGATGGGGAAATCCTATATATGATTGGGACTATTTAAAGAAAAATAAATATAAGTTCTGGGTAGACAGAATAGGATACAGCAATAAGTTATTTGATATCATCCGTATCGACCACTTCCGTGCATTTGATACCTTCTGGAAGATACCGGCTTCATGTCCTACAGCTATTGACGGAGAGTGGATTGAGGCTCCGGGATATGAAGTGATAGATACCCTAAATAAGGAGCTTCCGGGTGTAAATCTTGTGGCTGAGGATTTGGGAGAATTGCGTCCTGAGGTATTGGAACTGAAGGATCACTATCACTTAAAGGGAATGAGAATACTTCTATTCTCCATTGATACAAAAGGAAAGTATGCAAAAGATATATCAAATGATATAGAGAATGTTATTTTCTATACAGGAACTCATGATAATGATACTTTGATGCAGTGGTATGAAAGCCTGACTGTGGCTGCAAAAAGAAAGGTCAGAGAGTTTTTAAAGAAACAGGGTATAAAGGCAGGCAATATAAAGGACAGACTTTTGACCTATGTGTTAAAGAGCAAGGCAGAGTATGCCATCATACCTTTGGCGGATATCATAGGACTTGGTAAAGAAGGTCATATCAATACACCGGGAACAGTCGGCAGCCCGAACTGGGGATGGCATATGGTAGATTTTAACAAGGCCAAGGAAGAACTGGCAAGATATAAAAATTTGATAATGAACAGATAATAGAAAGTGTCAAGACTCTATGAAGTTGAAGGGTTTTGACACTTTTTTAATTAGATTATAAAATGGATGAGAGGGGAATTAGGATTCTCTGAATATTTCTGTATGGAATAAAGGCTCTCGTTTTACTGAAGAATCACTTGATAAATTTGGAGAACTTTTTTAAAGGCAAAATAAAGAGAGAAGTAGTGATGGCGTACATTATGGAATTGGGTTAGCATTTGTAAAATGTGTAGCAGAGTTACATTCAGGAAAATTAATTATTTCTAATACAGATAATGGGGCAGAAGTAATTCTTAAATTAAAAATAATACAATAACAATTTGTAAAAGCAATTTAACGAAAACCTGAAGATGAAAAATATCACTAAATTTGGTATAATTAAACATTACAAATAAGGAGGTACGACCTTTGGATAATAAAAATATATCTATCAAAAGTGATAGTGAGTATAAAAAGCTATTGTTAGAGTTAAAAGAGAAAGTAAGAAGTAGTCAACTCAAAGCTGCAATTAAGGTAAATTACGAGTTATTAGATTTGTATTGGACTTTGGGAGAATACATTGTAAAAAAACAAGAACAACATTCATGGGGAGATGCCTTTATAAAATCGCTAGCTAAAGATTTACAAAAAGAGTTTCCTGATATGAAAGGTTTTTCCGAAACAAATATTAAGTATATCAGAAGATGGTATTCATTTTATATGAAAGGTTTGCAAGGTGTAGTTGAAATAGAAAATAATGACAGCAATTCAAAAGGTCTACAGCCTGTAGCCAAATTTGATGAAAGAGTTATTAACAATATCAAACAGATACCATGGGGGCATAATCAAAGAATAATAAATAAGTGCAAAACCATTGATGAAGCCATCTATTATGTTAATAAAACCATTGATAACGGGTGGAGCAGGAATGTACTTGAACATCAAATAGAAAGTGGATTATATGTTAGAGAAGGAAAATCTATAACAAACTTTGAAAAAAGGTTACCTGCTTTACAATCAGATCTTGCAAGACAGACATTAAAAGATCCATATAATTTTGACTTTCTTACAATCCGTGAAGGATACGATGAGAGAGAATTACAAAAAGAACTGGTTGATAAAATTTCTGATTTTTTGCTTGAACTTGGTGAGGGATTTGCTTATATCGGTAAAGAGTATCACTTAAATATAAATGGAGATGATTTTTATATAGATTTGCTTTTCTACAATTTAAATCTTCATTCTTACATTGTTATAGAGCTGAAAGCAGAAAAGTTTAAGCCGGAACATCTAGGACAACTTAATTTCTATGTAACGGCTGTGAATAGAGAATTGAAAACAGATAGAGATAATGCTACTATTGGACTTCTGATTTGTAAAGATAAAAATGATATTGTTTGCGAATATTCATTAGAACAAATATCACAGCCTATAGGTATAAGCAAATACGAGATTACTAAGTTGTTTGAAGCAGAATATAGAAGCAGTTTGCCAAGTATTGAAGAAATAGAGAAAAAGGTCAAAGAAATAGACTCTGATAATTAAAAAAGAATGAAATATATATTGATTAATGACAATTAGGAAAACTCACTAATCGTCATTTTTGTGAAAGTATTGTATAAAATAACTGATAATAGGTGAGGAAAATGAACATAAGATGTTTTCATAATCCTGAAGAGGAAAACGGATATTTAAGTAATTGGTATCTTTCAGATTTTAAAGTAGATTCGATACAGTTTTCATCAATGGAACAGTATATGATGTATAAAAAGGCTATTGTTTTTAATAATACCAAAATTGCAAAGGAAATTTTAGAAACTAAAGATGTTTCAAAAATAAAAGCTCTTGGAAGGCAGGTTTCAAATTATAATGATACATATTGGAACGGAGTAAGACAGATTATTATATACAAGGGCTTGCTTGAGAAGTTTTCTCAGAATAAAGATTTAAAGAAAAGACTTCTGAATACAGGTAATGACTTACTTGCAGAATGTGCCGTACAGGATAAAATCTGGGGAATAGGTCTTTCCATGAAAGATGTAAACAGATGGGATATGGAAAAGTGGAGAGGTGAAAATCTTTTGGGATTTGCATTGATGATGGTGAGAGAAGAACTACAGATTTGAAAATAAAAATCGAAGAGAGGTGAAGTATGTATATTTTAAAATATTGGGGAGACTTTATCGGTGGTTCTGATGACAGCTTGAGTCTCGTAGAGTTTTTAGAAGGCCTGAATAAAGAAGAAATTACTCTTAAAGAAATATTTACAGGTATAGGACTTGATAGGCAGAATATGGATTTTAGGCAAACAGTCGATAATCTCAAGTTTACCAATTCGATTAGACTGGAAATATACTTTAATTATGCGATAGATATTGTTACAGATCTTGCTGCTATTTTGTTGGAATGTAAAAATAACGGACACGTAAACATTGGAGAATTATACGGCAATGAAGATGAACAAAATCGATGCATACGAGTTGTAGTAACAGAAGAAGAATATACAGCTATAAAAGTTGCGTTGGAAGACTTTGTAAAAGATCCGAAATCATATGATTTATATGAAATGATAGGTGATGATATCATAGAGATGGCGGAAATTGTAAAAGAGCTGAGAAAAGAGTTGCTGCAATATGAGATACAGTAAGTTTTGGAGATTGCTATGAGCATTAAATTTACTAAAGGCATCGATAAAGATAATATTTTACTTTTATGCAAGTGGTCAAATGAAAGAGGAGAGATATTTCAAGAGCAATGGATGGGGACAGAAGTTTCTTTTCCGCTAACTTATGAAAAAATAGAAAAATTGGAAAACAAATTTTCGATTTTTAATGGTGAAGAGTTTATCGGAATGATACAAGAAGTGCGAATACAAGAGGATAACATTCACATAGGTAGATTTGTCTTAAATCCTACAAAAACAGGAGCCGGTCTTGGAACAAAGGCTTTGAAAGAATTTATAGATTTTATCTTTAAAGATAAGAATATTCAAAGTATCTCTTTGACTGTATTTGACTTTAATAAAAGTGCAAAGAGAGTTTATGATAAGCTTGGCTTTGAAATTTATGAAGTGATTGAAATTCCAAAGTTAAAGTATATTATGAAAAAGTTCAGGTAATATAAGGAACTTATCAAAGATAAGATAGTGGCATTAACTCAAGTATTTTAAGAACACTTAGAATACGGTATGAAAATAAAGAATTTACGGAGATAAAATTGAAAGGTATAGATGTTATATACAAGAAACAGATTTTAACACTCACAAGATTTTGGGGTGATAACAGATTATGTTTATTCGCGAAAAACCCAAGCCAAATTCAAATTCCCAAAATGGAATTTGTCGGTGGATATCCTAATGAATGGTGTATTTTTATTGATAGCCTTACTGATGATGAAAAGGCTGAGATTACAGATTTAAATGGAAGACATATCAGCTTACAGGGAATAGGCATATAAATCCTGAGTTTATAAATATTATAAAACTACATACCGAAAAGGTCGGAATGAGTACCGGTTTCAGTCGCAATGATAATAAGTCTATCATCTTCAATACGATATACCGGTAGCCAATCCGGTTCTATGTGATATTCTCTAAAGTCTGACATATTACCGGAAAGTTGATGGTCTCTATATTTAGATTCAAGTGGTTATATCCGAAACAGCTTCCTTAGCAGATTTATACGGCCCATTTAAGTTTCTATGTAATCTTGCATCTTGAATTGCAGTAAAACTTTCATTATATTGCTTATTATGTGCGACCGGAAACGGTAATCCATTGTGCTCAAGTGAAGCATTTAAGAAAATTCTTATTGCTGTAGATGTATCCAAACCCAGACTTGAAAATAGTGAGTCGGCGTCTTTCTTTAGTTGATCGTCTATACGAATTTGTAGTGTTGACATATTACACCTCCAATAATTATGTAATTAGTTGTATTACAATTATAGTATAAATACAGCGTATGTGCAATGATGATAAATACAAATTATTGTTATGTTTTTTTATGCTTACATAATCTCAGCTATTTTGTCTGCAAAGAATAAGGCATATTTTATATTCCTTGCAGCTTTTTCTATACTCCATGAGTGAAGGCTATCTTTGTTTCTCGGTGCTGCAAAAAGACGTTTATTATTATAAGCTGCAATATAAATGCGAGATTCGGTGCTGTATAGAGAAAGTCCGCAGTCCGAAGTACTGTTGTTAAACAGGTCGATAACTGCAGGAGTTAAGAACATCCTTGCTGATTGTTCGTCAGTACAGTAGATGTTGTAGTGCTCGCCTTGCCATAAATCGTCTACATTAACCTTCTTTCCGCCTGACATATTACCAAGATATCCCCCTTGAGTCTTGATATTAAGGAAATGCTTTGTCGGAATAATTCGCAAATTTCCTTTTAAAGAGTGTGTATTCTTAATAGAGTAAACTTGTCCGATAAAGCCCGTAATCTCACGAAGGTTCTTTATCTCATCCTTTCCTGTTGCCAATCCTTTTGTGACAGTATATGCATATAAATCAACTATTTCAATATCTTTTTCATTGTTAAGCTTAAGTATCCCTGATTGGATATAGTATTTTGCAGCAGGGACTACCTCTTCTACATTACTTGGTGAAATATCATGTTCAGTATCAATTTTGGCCAAAGGATAAAGTGCTTGCAGTATCGGTTCAAGAATTTCACTTTCGTAAACTACGCGCAGTTTGCTTCTTTGCTTTTCTTCAAAGCCCGGACCCAATAGGCTATAAACCAGAACACTTATAATTTGTAGTGCTATAAGAAATAGAATCAGTCTTGCGATAAACTTCATAAGCTTATCTATCAAAACACTGTCCGGAAGAATGCCTTGTTCTTCCAAAAAGAAAAAGCCTATACCGACAATAATGCTTATAAATATCAGAATAATATTTCGAACAAAATAATTCGTAACATTATCTTTACAATTTACTATATTTTGTACGGATCTCCAACTACGCTGAAAGCGTGAGGTTTTCCATAGATTATTTATTTTCTGTATTTCTTCAGGGTTTAAATTCATTTCCATTAGTGTTTCCCTTCTTTTTATAAGATAATTTCATTTTCCAGCTCATATTATAACAAATAGAAGCCCAATATATAATAGAATAATGTATAATAATTATAATAAATTGCAGATTCAAGATAAGTAGACAGTAGAGTTAAAAAATTCTGCTGCTATAGATTCATTCAGGAGTAAATCATGGACAAAAATATAAATAAATTTATATATGACAGACACGCTAATATCATTTGCAGCCTTAACGGCAGCAGAGTAAAGGAACTTAAATTCCATAATAAAATGCTTACTCTAAAGGTTGATTCATTATTTCAATATGTAAACAATGAAGAAGTAGAACACGAGGGTGAAGTCTGTTTTAAAGATTGTGATTTAAGGCTTTGCAGTGTGTTGATTTTTAATAAAACCTTAGGTAAAGGTCATTTTATCGGAGATGCTGTTTCTTTAGAGGAATTTATGGATGTTCATAAAAATTGTGAGTTTGAAATTATTACAGAAGGCTACTTTGGAAATTCAACTACTTACTCAGGATGGCTTTGGAAAGAAGGGAAAAACCCCGTATCAGCTATTATGTATATTTGGAACAGTGGGGATATGGAGTATAGTGTTATTGAAGAATTATAATTATTTGATTTTAAGTATTTCAATTGTATAAAATCAGGTGTATAATAGTATAAAATCAAATTGAAAGGAAGTAAAGCTTATGAAGGCTAATTATGATATAGTTGTTATCGGTTTCGGTAAAGCGGGAAAGACTCTTGCTGCGAAGTTTAGTAAATCCGGTAAAAGTGTTGCTTTAATTGAGAAAGATAAAAATATGTATGGAGGTACCTGCATTAATGTAGGTTGTATTCCTTCAAAACGACTTATAACAGATGCATTAAAAACTCCAAAAGGAGAGTTTGAGGAAAAAGCACAGCATTATAAGGAGACAGTTGCTGAAAAGAAGAAACTTACAGCCGCTCTTAATAAGGCAAATTACGATAAGGTAGCAAGCACAGGTGTGGAGATCATTGACGGAACGGCATCATTTAAAGATAATCACCATATTATTGTTCCAACTAAAGACGGAAATGTGGAAATTGAGGCTGAGAAGTTTATTATCAATACAGGTTCTGTTACTGTAATACCGAAGATTGAAGGAGTCGACAGTAAAGGCGTATATACATCAGAGTCTATTATGAATCTTGAGGAGTTACCGAAAAGACTTACTATTGTAGGTGGTGGTTATATAGGACTTGAGTTTGCATCTATGTATGCAGATTTCGGAAGCAAGGTAACGGTAGTTCAAGACGGTGATGTATTCTTACCTAGAGAAGATGAGGATATTGCTAAGGCAATCCGTGAAGTATTGGAGGCGAAGTCTGTAGAGATAGTTACAGGCGCAAAGGTGACCAAAGCCGAAGAAGGCAAATTATATTATGAGGTTGCAGGAGAGGCAAAGACTTTGGAATCTGATGCGATTTTACTTGCTGTAGGTCGTAGACCGAATACTGACGGTCTTGGATGCGAAAATGCAGGGGTTAAGCTCACCGACAGAGGTGGCGTAGTTACTGACGAGCATTTAAAGACAAGTGCAGATAATATCTGGGCTGCAGGCGATGTTTGCGGTAAGCTTCAGTTTACATATATTTCACTTGATGACAGCAGAATCATCTGGGATGAAATAATGGGAGAGGATAAGAGAACTACTGAGAACAGAGGAGCATTCTCTTATTCTGTATTTATAAATCCTCCGTTCTCAAGAGTGGGAATGAGTGAAAAGGATGCTAAGGCTGCAGGAGTGGAATACAAAGTTTTAAGCCTCAGTGCAAATGCTATTCCGAAGGCTAAGGTCTTAAGAAAGACAGACGGACTGTTAAAAGCTTTGGTTACAGCTGACGGCACAATTTTAGGTGCAGAGCTTTTCTGTGAAGAGTCTTATGAGATGATTAACTTTATAAAGCTGGCAATGGATCATGGTATTAAAGCAAAGAACATTGCAAACTTTATATTTACACATCCTACAATGTCAGAGAGTCTAAACGACTTATTTGCAATGTAATATAATAAAACGGTATCAAGTAGACACTTTTGTTACTTGCTACCGTTTTTTATTTAAAAATCTTGATTTTAATAAAATCTTATGATAATCTTTAACAAGTACATAGATTTTATGCTTTGCATAGGAAGTCGGGTGAAAATCCCGCACAGGGACGCTACTGTAATAATTAAAAGACTCTTTTGCCACTGTTTTATAAATGGGAAGGCCGAGTCGTCTAATAATTTTTTATTAGGATTTAAGTCAGGATACATCTATGTAATATATGCTTATTTTGTATAAGTATTGAGCGGTTTTACGATCCCATAAGCCTTCATCTATAATGATTTATTGTTTTAGGACACCATTTTACTTGTTTTATGACTTTTTTATGTTTACTCGTAATTTGATTTTCTAAAAATGTAGTTAATTTATTTATATTAGCTGCTTACAAGGGATCAACAGGTTTATTTAGAGCGGAACCTGCTATCTCATGTAGGCAGCTTTTTTTGAGGAAAATTATATGGCACATCAACATGGCGGATATTTCTCAATAGATTTATACGCTTTTAAATCAAAGCTTAGAAGTATCAATCCGGAGTTTAAACTTATATCTGCTTTATTAACTCTTATTTTAACAATAATATTCAATAATATTTTTGTATCCGGATATGTACTGTTTTTAATGTTTTTTATAAGTGTAAATCTTGGAGGGATGGATTTTAAAGAATATATTTCAATACTTCTTACACCTCTAAGCTTTATTATCTTGGCGAGTATAGGAATTGCCTTGGGGATTTCATCTGAATATATGGGAGAATTCCATATAAAGATAGGTGTTTTCTATATTTATACTTCAAAGAATCAGCTGATTGAAACTGCCAAACTGATTATTAAAGTTTTAGCATGTGTAAGTGTTATGCAAGGGTTGATTCTTTCGACCATGCCATATGAAATAATTAATGCTCTAAGAAAACTTCATGTTCCGAAGCTTATAATTGAGCTTATGAATCTTATATACAGATTTATTTTTATACTTATTGAAAGCTATTCCAATATGAAAAACTCCGCAATGTCCAGGATGGGATATTATAATTTTAAGACCTCAATCTCTACATTCGGAAATATAGCAAGCAATATTTTAGTTGTATCGTTAAAAAAGGCTAATGCTTACTATACCGCAATGGAAGCCAGATGCTTTGACGGTGATTTGAATTTTCTTGAAGATAAGAAGAGCTTGAATATAAATCATATTTTTGTTGTTTTTATAAGTATTTTATTTATGTTTGTTATATGGCTTTTTACATCAGGAATCAATATTTAACAGTATATATCAGAATGGGGAATGTTATATGAATAAAGTTATCTTAAGGGCAGAAAACCTGCACTATTCATACACAAAAGAACATGAGGTTTTAAAAGGTGTTTCTTTAGATGTATATGAAGGTGAAAGACTCGCAATTCTTGGCGCCAACGGATCGGGAAAGTCTACTTTCTTTTTGAATATAAACGGTGTTTTAAAGCCTGAAAGTGGAGCACTGTATTACAGAGATAAACTTATAAATAAATCTTCGGTAAAAGAGCTTAGAAAAAATGTTGGAATTGTTTTTCAAGACGCCGATAATCAAATAATTGCCTCAACTGTAAGAGCGGAGGTAAGCTTCGGGCCTATGAATCTTGGCTTAAGCAGGGATGAGGTTGAAAAAAGAGTTAACAATTCTTTGAATTATATGGATATTTTGCATCTTATAGACAGGCCGCCACATTATTTAAGCGGTGGTGAGAAAAAAAGAGTAAGCATAGCGGATATCATAGCAATGGATTCCGAAATAATAATATTTGATGAACCGACAGCTTCACTTGATCCGCAAAATATATCTATTTTTGAAGATGTCTTGGACAAATTAAGTGTGGATGGAAAGACTTTGGTGATTTCCACTCATGATTTGGAGTTTGCTTTTCGCTGGGCTGACAGAATAGTGGTATTTTGTGAAGGCAATATAATAGCTGATTCAGACCCGGTCACAGTACTCAGTGATGAAGCGGTTTTAAGAAAGGCTAATCTTAAAAAGCCTATACTTTTGGAAGTTTTTGAATCACTTGTAGAAAACAAGGTACTGAAGTCAGGAGATAAACCTGCAAGAAATATAGATGAGTTTAAAAAGATGTTTATTCCTCAAGACTGAAGCTTGAGTTAATAAAAAATATTTTTTAGGAGGATTTCATGAAGAAACAAGAGAAAATTTTAATGACATTGGCAATAATGTTTGCGTTCAGTTTTGCACTGCCGTTTACAGCCAATGCCATGCACATTATGGAGGGGTATTTACCTGTAGGACATGTAATAGCCTGGAGTCTTATTTCACTTCCGTTTTTAATTACAGGTTATCTTTCAATTAAAAAGACAGTGGCAAAAGACAGGAAGGCAATTACACTTTTAGCAATGTCGGGTGCTTTTGTGTTTGTACTTTCATCACTTAAGATTCCGTCAGTAACAGGATCTTGTTCACATATGACGGGTACAGGGCTTGCGGCTATTTTATTCGGACCAAGTGCCGTAAGTATACTTGGTATTATAGTACTTATATTTCAGGCGCTGCTCTTGGCACATGGTGGATTTACCACACTTGGAGCAAATACTTTTTCAATGGCAATTGCCGGACCTTTTGTATCATTTATAGTTTATAAGATTTGTAAAAAATCAAAAGTAAATGACAATGTTTCTATTTTTCTTGCTGCATTTATAGGTGATTTACTTACCTATGTCGTAACGGCGTTCCAGCTTGCATTTGCATATCCTATGAAAGAAGGTGGAGTTATGGCTTCTGCAGGTAAGTTCTTGTTGGTATTTGCACCTACACAGGTACCGCTTGCGATTATAGAAGGTATGCTTACAGTTATTATAGTAATCGGACTTAAGACATATGCACAACCGGAGCTTAAGGAAATCGGATTTATTGAGGGAGGTAGTAATTAATGTCAAAGAATAAAAAAATTGTTATAAGTTTGCTTGTAATAGTTGTACTGATGGCTGTTGTACCTTTGTTTATGTTAAAGAATGCCGAGTTCGGAGGCTCTGATGATGCCGGAAGTGAAGTTGTATCGGAGATACAGGGCGGAGAATACGAGCCTTGGTTTAATCCTATTATAGAAACCGCACTGGGAAAGGAACTTCCGGGTGAGGTTGAAAGTCTGCTTTTTTGTGTTCAGACGGGTATAGGTGTAGGAATAATTGCATTCTATATGGGAAGGCTTGTGGAAAGGAAAAAACACGAAGATAAAAGCAAAGAATAATACAGATAACAGAATGTTTTGAAAAAGTTCTTGCAATTTTTTAAAAAAGTATTATTATATATACAGCAAACAACATAGTTCGTTGTGAATGATTTACATATTTAGGATAGAATGCTCAAAGTGGAGTCTTAGAGTAGTTCTATCCTTTTTCATTACGATCTATGTATATTAAAGCAATAAAGAAAGGATTTGCCCGGTTGATTAATTTAGCTGATGGCTGGTGAGAAAATGATAAGAATAGGTATTTTGGGATATGGTAACCTTGGAAGAGGAATTGAGTGTGCTATCAAACATACAAAGGACATGAAGCTTGTCGCAGTATTTACAAGAAGAGATCCTTCAAGTGTAAAGATTCTTACATCTGATGCTAAAGTTGAAAATATTGAAAATGTTTTGGATTATCAAGATAAAATTGATGTAATGATACTTTGCGGAGGAAGTGCTACAGACTTACCTAAGCAAACCCCTGAGTATGCGAAGTATTTCAATGTTGTTGACAGCTTTGATACCCATGCAAATATTCCTGAGCATTTTGAAAAGGTAGATGATGCCGCAAAGGTAAGTCATCATTTCGGACTTATATCTGCAGGATGGGATCCGGGTATGTTTTCATTAAACAGAGTTTATGCAAATGCCGTTCTTCCTACAGGGGCAGATTATACTTTCTGGGGTAAGGGTGTAAGTCAGGGACATTCAGATGCCATAAGAAGAATTGAAGGCGTTGTTGATGCAAGACAGTATACAGTTCCTGTTGAGGACGCACTTGAAGCTGTAAGAAGCGGCAGCAATCCTGAACTTACCACAAGACAGAAGCATACAAGAGAATGCTATGTGGTTGCAAAGGAAGGTGCAGATAAGGCAAAAATTGAAAATGAAATAAAGACAATGCCGAATTACTTCGCAGATTATGATACAACAGTACACTTTATTTCTATGGAAGAGATGAAGAAAAATCATTCAAAACTTCCACATGGAGGATTTGTTATAAGAACAGGTAAGACCGGTTGGGATAATGAGAACAATCATGTGATTGAATACAGTTTAAAACTTGATTCAAATCCTGAGTTCACAGCTTCTGTAATTGTTGCATATTCAAGAGCTGTATATCGTATGCATAAAGAAGGTAAAATAGGAGCTCATACAGTATTTGATGTTCCACCTGCATATCTTCTTGATATGTCTGCCGAAGAAATGAGAGCACATCTTTTATAAAGTAATAAATGATAAATTTTCCCTATAGGTTGATTATGTATCAACTTATAGGGATTTTTTATATTATTAGGCATAACTAACGGTTAAGGTTTATAACGCATATTTATGAAAAATTGTTATATATTATAAATGAGTTAGGGATTGCTAACAAAATAACATAATGATATAATAGCAAGCATTAAGAGATATGTAAAATTTTAATACATTTTTATATTTTAATTTATAAAGTTAAGCACTAATTTATAAATAAAGTTAGTACTTTTATTTTTTATACCAAAAATCGGAAAATATGTTGAAATCAATTCATAAATTGAGGAGGGAGGTGACAATATTTTCAACTGTATTCCGTTAATATAAATTATAAATTGGGGGAAAAATTGTGATTAATAAAATAAATAAAGCATATTTATTATTGCTTGCCGTTGTAATAACGGTATTTTTTGGAAACTTCAGTTCTTTTGCCGCAGTTACGGCAGGTAATTGGGAACTGATTGATGGAAATTGGAAGTTTTATGATGAAAGTCATAATGAAGTCAGAGGTTGGATCAATACCGAAAACGGTTCATATTATATAGATCCTGACAACGGTATGATGGTAACAGGATGGAAGAATATTGAAGATAAATGGTATTATTTTAATTCCGTACCTTCCAATCCTAAGTTTGGAGAAATGCTGAGAGGATGGCAGTATATTGACGGTGAATATTATTATCTTGATTCTGTTTCACCTAAAAGACTGCAAAGAAACGGCGGTAATTCCGGAGGAAGTTCTCACAGTACTAAAGGCGGTTCAAAAAGCTCCGACACTAAAAAGATAGTACCTGTACAACCTGATAAAAAGACAGAGAATGTAAATCCTGATACAGGAAAGGAAGATATTAAAGAGAATTTACCTGAAAAAAATATGGAACAGGTAACACCTGATAAGGCGGTAGAGCCTGAAACTCCTAAGAATGAAGATAATAGTAAGTCTGAAGATAAGGTTGATACTACCAAAAAGGAAAATAATGATACAGCATCAGAATCTGAAAAAAAGAATGAAAAAGAGCAGACCGGAAATGATGATACGGTAGTAATAAGACCTGATAACAGCGGCGAGCTTGTAGACGGGGAATGGTATGGAACAGCTACATGGAGCAGATATAGTATTCAGAGAGGTCCTAATGTAGTTAAAGTAACTATTAAGGACGGTAAAATAGAAAAAGTTGATTCGGTCGTTTATACTGATGACGATAAACAGGCCGGTTCTTATGAAATAAAGAGAGACCGTATTTTAAAGATGTTGGAAGGACTTAACAGTACCAAGGAGATTGCAAAGCAACTTCAAAACAGTACAGGAGAGGCCTACGATGCGGTAAGCGGTGCAACGGAAACTGCAAAAGGACATATAAGTGCTGTAGAAAATGCACTTGAAAGGTCAAGAAAGTTTAAAAAAGAGGGTAAGAAATCAGATATAGATTATATTGAGTTTGTAAAGAGACCTGATGGAGTTGCCAAGGGTAAGACTCTTGATTTAACACATACGGTATTAAGACTTCATATGTCAGGCGAGACAAAGGATATAAACTTTGACGAGTTTGTAAACTATGGAATAGTTGCAGATCCGGCAAACGGTACAGAACTTCCAAAAGAAGGTGAGTTCAGACGTGTTACATTCAGACAGAATGCGGCTCTTATTAAGCTTGAAACTGATATACAGACTGAAAAGAAGATAACCAAAAAGTATGCGAGTCATATTTTGGTTAATTATGAGTCCGGAGAAACAAAGAAAATAGAACTGAGCAATGACGAGTACCGTTATAAGATTGAGGCTGCAGGCAAAATCGTTGGTATGTCTATTTTTGACGGAGAAAATAAACTTACGGATGGTGTATATGACAGCCATATTTCACAGTGGCAGTTTAATCTGAAGAATATAAGTCATGAGGGTTATAATTTCTGGGGATTTGAGACTTATGCCGTAGTAGTTGATTCTTCCAAGGATTCTTCAGATATAGCTTCTTTTGAAATAATATCAGATAATGTAAAGAAAAACTTCTATGTAGGAGAGGTACTGAATTTAGATGAGATTGCTATAAAGGCTATAACTAAGAATGGAAATAATAAGACATTTACTACATTCGAAGTTGTAAGGGAAAATAAGTTCAGTTTCAGTCCTGACAATAAGTATATCTTTACAACTGCGGATATCGGCACAAAAAAGATAAGTGTAAGCCGTGAGATAGACGGAAAGACTGTAACAGAAAACTTTGATGTAAATGTTTCGGATCCGCATAATGATGCTCCTGCCAAGATTGAGATTTACGATAAAGATAAACTTGTAGTAGCAAAGAACATCGGTTTTGAAGAATTTACAAACAATAGTGGCTATATGAGATTTTTCAATACAGAAATACCGAAAAAATATGAGGGAAAATGGGATAAGGATACATTTACTGTAAAGGTATATAACGCATCAGGTAATCTTTTAAATATTAACGTGAAAAAAAGGTCTGCACTTTTAAATGTCGAATTACCTGATTATATGGCTCTTCATGGTAGTGGCGGCTATATTATGTTTTCTTTCAAATATGTAGATAATGAGCCAAAAACAGAAACTAAGACAGAACCTAAAACGGAACCTAAGACAGAGGCTGCAGATATCCTTTCAGAGAACACCCCTTCTGCTGTAGAGCTTTATGACGGAAGTGAACTGCTAAAAAAGGAGACTATAACAAAAGAACAGTTTGAAAACAGCAATGCACATTATATGATATACAATGTGATGATTCCAAAGAAATATGAAAACTGGACAAAGTCGACATTCACTGTAAAAGTATTGAACTCAAAGGGTGGTGAAATTGAGAATACTATTACCAAGAGTGATAATACGCTTGGCATAAATCTTACTAAATATAAGAGTCCACGTTATGGTAAAGGCTATGTGGGACTAAGGCTTAAATATAAGGACTCTGAAAAACCTGTTGCTGAAAAACCTGATGTAAAAAAGCCTGATGCTGAGAAACCGGACACAAAAAAGCCGGACTCGGAAAAAACTGATGACAAAACACCTGAAATAGTTACAAAGACCGTAACCGCAAGTGCTCCGGTAGATTTATATGATTATGATGCCAGAGTAAAAGTCGTTTACAATGTAAAAACAGGTGAAATAATAAGTGTGGAAGATGATGAAACCTATTCAGGTTCAAATCAGCCTTTCTGGAGAAAAGCTCAGAAAATATTTGAAAAACTTGTCGGAAGGACAAAAGCAAATGTTGACGGTGTGGATGCTATAAGTCATGCCACACTTTCATCGGATGCTATTAAAGAGGCTGTTAAAAAAGCTCTTTCAGAGTAGATTTTTTAGCTGCAAATAGAATTTGGCCATTGACATTGCCTGCCTGTTTTGGTATTATTTTTGGGTAGTAACGCCTATACATGAGATTTGGATACTCCAACCTTACCTTATGTATATGGTAAGATTTTTTAAAGGAGAAATAATATGATTACAAAAGAGAAAAAGACAGCTATCATGGAAGAGTATGCGAGAAAAGCAGGCGATACAGGTTCACCTGAGGTTCAGGTAGCAGTTCTTACAGCAAGAATCACTGAGTTAACAGAGCATTTAAAGGCAAATCCTAAGGATCATCACTCAAGAAGAGGTCTTTTAAAGATGGTTGGTAAGAGAAGAAACCTTTTACAGTATCTTAAGAATAAGGATCTTGAGGGTTATCGTGCACTTATAGAGAAGCTTGGACTTAGAAAATAATAAAAGTCTTTGGTGGAGAGTTTTTCTCCACCTTTTTTATAATTAATAATATGGCTTGTTGCCGAAGCTAGTGATAAGCACTAAAGCATTGTTTTAGTTTTTATCACTAGTTCATATTTTTATGTTTCAAGAAGAAATCTTCTCGAATATCGGCAAGCCAAAAGGAGATGAAATGAGTAAGGAATTTAAAAGTTATTCAATGGAACTTGCAGGTCGTACTCTCAGAGTTGATATCGGGAGAGTGGCTGCACAGGCTAACGGTGCCGCATTTATGCATTATGGTGATACAACGGTTTTATCTACAGCTACAGCATCGGATAAACCAAGAGACGGTATTGATTTCTTCCCTCTTTCGGTAGAATATGAGGAAAAGATGTATGCGGTAGGTAAAATGCCTGGAGGATTTAATAAGAGAGAAGGAAAGGCAAGTGAGAATGCTATACTTACATCAAGAGTTATAGACAGACCTATGAGACCGCTTTTCCCTAAGGATTACAGAAATGATGTTACATTAAACAATCTTGTAATGTCTGTAGATCCCGATTGTTCACCTGAGCTTACAGCTATGCTCGGTTCTGCAATAGCAACAGCTATTTCAGATATACCTTTTGACGGACCTTGTGCTACTACACAGATCGGTATGGTAGGCGGTTTCTTTGTTGTAAACCCTAATGAAGAGCAGATGGCTGTTTCCGACCTTAAGCTTACGGTAGCATCTACAAGAGATAAGGTAATAATGATTGAAGCGGGTGCAAACGAGATACCTGATGAGAAGATGATTGAGGCTATATATAAGGCCGATTCAGTAAATAAGGAGATTATTGCATTTATCGATAAGATTGTGGCGGAAGTAGGTAAGGAAAAACATTCTTACACAGCATTTGTCATTCCTGAGGAGCTTACAGCAGCTATTAAGGAAATCGTACCTCCACAGGAGATGGAAGTAGCGGTTTTCACAGATGAAAAGCAGGTCAGAGAAGAAAATATAAAGGCAATCACACAAAGACTTGAAGAAGCATTTGCAGACAAGGAAGAGTGGTTACCTTTACTTGGTGAGGCTATTTACCAGTATCAGAAGAAGACTGTAAGAAAGATGATTCTAAAGGATCAGAAGAGACCTGACGGCAGAGCTATGAATCAGATTCGTACACTTGCGGCTGAGACGGATATTATACCGAGAGTACACGGTTCAGCTATGTTTACAAGAGGACAGACTCAGATTTGTAATATAGTTACACTTGCACCTTTGGCAGAGGCACAAAAGATTGACGGACTTAATCTTTTGGAAACTACAAAGAGATATATTCACCAGTACAATTTCCCTTCATATTCTGTAGGTGAGACAAGACCTTCAAGAGGTCCGGGAAGAAGAGAAATAGGACATGGTGCATTGGCTGAGCGTGCACTTATACCTGTACTTCCTACTCCTGAGGAGTTCCCATATGCTATAAGATCCGTATCAGAGACTTTTGAGTCAAACGGTTCAACTTCTATGGCATCTACATGTTCTTCATGTATGGCGCTTATGGCTGCAGGAGTACCGATAAAGAAGATGGTGGCAGGTATATCATGCGGACTTGTAACAGGTGATTCTGATGATGACTATGTTCTTCTTACAGATATTCAGGGACTTGAAGATTTCTTCGGAGATATGGACTTTAAGGTAACAGGAACTGACGCGGGTATTACAGCTATTCAGATGGATATCAAGATTCACGGACTTACAAAGGATATTGTAAAGGGTGCCATTGCAAGATGCCATGAAGCAAGAGATTTCATTATGGATACATGTATGAAGCCGTGTATATCAGAGCCTAGAAAAGAACTCAGTCCATATGCACCTAAGATTTCACAGATTCAGATTAATCCTACAAAGATCGGTGATGTTGTAGGTAAGCAGGGTAAGACCATTAATAAGATTATTGAGGATACAGGAGTAAAAATCGACATAAGCGAAGAAGGACTTGTTTCTGTTGCAGGTACGGATCAGGCTATGATTGATAAAGCTATTGATATAATCAGAGGCATAACAATAGAAATTGAAACCGGAATGATTATGAGGGGTACGGTTGTTCGTATGCTTGAGTTCGGTGCTTTTGTAGAGCTTGCACCGGGTAAGGACGGTATGGTTCATATTTCAAAGCTTTCAGACAAGAGAGTGGAGAAAGTTGAAGATGTTGTAAAAATAGGAGATGAGGTTACTGTAAAGGTAGTTAAGGTTGATCCTATCAAGGGAAGAATCGATCTTTCTATGAAGACTTCAGACCTTGAATAAAAATATTTTTTGCAGAGAAAGGTGGGACTATGGAAGAGAATGTAAAAGAAGTATTATTTGATCTTGTATCAAGAAAACAGTTCCGACAATTAAAAGATGAGCTCTGCGAGATGAATGAGTTTGATATTGCATCTTTCTTAGAGGAGCTTGATTCCGAAAAGCAGATTATTATTTTCAGAATGCTCCCTAAGGAGCTTGCAAGTGATGTATTTGCTTGTTTAGAGGTAGAGACTCAGGAACATATAATAAACAGTATTACAGATAAAGAGCTGGCATATATTATTGAAGAATTATATGTGGATGACGCTGTAGATATGCTTGAGGAGCTTCCGGCAACCGTTGTAAAGAGAGTTTTACAAAATGCCGCTCCAAGTACAAGATTACAGATAAACGAGTTTCTTAAGTATCCTGAAAATTCCGCAGGATCTATAATGACTGCAGAGTATATAGGTTTAAAGAAGAGTATGACAGTGCAGGAGGCCTTTGCCTATATCAGAAAGCATGGTTATGATAAGGAAACCATATATACCTGCTATGTTATGGATGCGAAGCGAATGCTTGAAGGAGTTGTTACGGTTAAGGATCTTTTAATGAATGACTATGAAGTCAAAATTGAAGATATAATGGATACAAATGTTATCAAAGCCGTAACTACAGACGATAAAGAAGAGATTGCGGATTTATTCAATAAATATGATTTGTTATCTTTGCCGGTTGTCGACCATGAAAACAGACTTGTAGGTATTGTTACAATTGACGATGCTGTGGATGTTATGGAAGAAGAGGCTACAGAGGACTTTGAGAAGATGGCGGCTATGCTTCCTTCAGAAAAGCCTTATTTAAAGACCAGTGTAGTGGAGCTTGCTAAGAACAGAATTACTTGGCTATTAGTGCTTATGTTAAGCTCTATGCTTACCGGAGGAATACTTACAAAATATGAGAAAGCTTTTGAGGTAATGCCTCTGCTTGTCTCATTTGTTCCAATGCTTACAGATACAGGTGGTAATGCAGGTTCACAGTCATCTACAATGATAATCCGTGGTATGACAATAGGTGAGATTGCAAGTTCTGATATATTTAAGGTTGTTTGGAAAGAAACTAGAGTATCTTTCATAGTAGGTTTGATACTCGGCCTTGTAAACTTTATAAGACTTATTATTCAGTATCCGGGACAGCCTCTTGTAGCACTTACAGTTGTTTTGGCATTGTTTGCCACAGTATTTTTAGCTAAAGTTATAGGTGGAATACTTCCTATACTTGCAAAAAGATTGAAGCTTGACCCGGCTATTATGGCGGCTCCGCTTATTACAACAATAGTTGATGCGGTGTCTTTGGTTATTTACTTCCAGATTGCTGTAGAGCTTTTACATATCAAATAAATATGAATATTTTCTTAGGCTAAACTTGAAAAAAGTTTAGCCTTTTTTCATTCTTTATACACTTATTTATGCTAAACTATATATAAAAGATAAAAGGATTTTACTTGATGAATATATATGGTGACTATGAAAAATACCTTGAACTGATTTTAGAAACATTATCAAAAGAGGTATATAAGCTGAATGATGAGTATAAGAATAAAACCGGATACAAACTATTTGAACATTTTATTTCAAGGATAAAGACAAATGAAAGTATGATTGAAAAATGTAAGAGAAGAGAGTTTGAGCCTACAACATATAATGCTTTAAAGGAAATTAAAGATGCCATAGGTGTAAGAATAGTATGCGGATTTGTAGATGATATATATGCTCTGGTGGGCATGTTTAAGAAAATGCCAAATATAAATGTTGTTGAAGAAAAGGACTATATTCTTAATGTGAAGCCAAACGGATACCGCTCTTATCATATGATACTTGAAATTGTTACAAATTTTCCCGATTGTGAAGGGAATGAAAACGGAAAGTATTATATAGAGGTTCAGTTAAGAACTATAGCTATGGATTCATGGGCATCACTTGAGCATCAAATGAAGTATAAGAAAAATATAAGAAATCATGAAAGAATCACAAAGGAGCTTAAAAGATGCGCGGATGAGTTGGCATCCTGTGATTTGAATATGCAAACCATAAAGAATTTGATTGAGGAGTCGGACAATAATGAGAATATTATTAGCTGAAGATGAAATAGCACTTTCAAGAGCATATGCCACAGCACTGGAAATGCAGGGCTATGAAGTGAAACAGGCATTTGACGGAGAAAGAGCACTTGAACTTGCAAATAGTGAAATATTTGATATGATGATTTTAGATATAATGATGCCGAAAAGATCCGGCCTTGAGGTTTTAAAAGAACTCAGATCATCAGGTAATACAACATATGTTATTATGCTTACAGCCATGAGTGAGGTTGACGATAAGATATCGGGACTTGATATGGGTGCTGATGAATATCTTACAAAGCCTATCTTGCTAAAAGAACTTGTAGCCAGGATTCGTTCTTTGGAAAGAAGAATTGATACAAGTTTTAATGAAAACGTACTTACATTCGGAAGTGTTAAGTTAAATGTTGCAGAGCAGGAGCTTTCAGCAAAGAATTCTATTATTCTGGCCGGTAAGGAAACCAAACTTATGGAAGTACTTATGAAAAATAAGAACAAAAAGTTGTCAACCGAGTATATATATAATCATGTATGGTCAAAAGACGATGAATGTGATGCCGGTTATGTATGGATTTATATATCATATTTAAAGCAAAAGCTGAAAGCAATCAATGCCAATATAGAAATAACGGGAGAAGAAAATCGTGAGTTTGAATTAGTTGAGGTGTGATTTGTTTAGGAGACTTCGTATACAATTTATTATAGTTGCTACAGTTGCAGTTGTTGTAATGCTTATTTCAATAATAGGTATTTTGAATGCATCAAAATATGCAACAAGTGAAAACAGAATAAATAAAATATTGGATTTATTATCTGATAATAACGGAGTCCTCCCGGATGAAGATATTGTGGAGAAAATTCTCGGCAGAAAAACAAACTCGGATATTATAATTCAATACAGATATTTCAGTGCACAGGTGGACAGCAGTAATAAGGTAATTACTATGAACACCGAGCATATTGCAAATTTATCCGATACCGATGTTGTCTTTTATGTAAAGAAAATTCTTTCCGGAGGCAAAACGTATGGAAGTTTTACTACAACAGAAGGACAAAAGTTTGCATATAAATTTAATATTAATGAAAAAGATAACAGCAAGCTTATCGTGGTTTTGGATACTACAAGGTATTCGGAAGACAGAGCGGATTTGATAGAGACATCGGTTTTTATTTTCTTTTCAAATCTTGTCTTCTTTATAATAATATTTGTTATATTCTCGGGTAAGGTAATGATGCCTTTTATGGAAAACTATAGAAATCAAAGGGCTTTTATTACAAATGCAAGTCACGAGCTGAAAACACCCATAGCTATTATATCGGCAAATAATGAGCTTTGTGAAATGCTATACGGTGAAAATGAATGGACGCAAAGCAGTAAAGAACAGATACAGCGTCTGACTGAACTTATCAATAGACTTGTAGTACTTGCAAGATTTGAGGAGCAGGCAAATGTGACCGCTTTAAATATAGATTTTTCAAATATTGTTGAAAAGTCTTCAAAGTCTTTTAAATCTATTGCAATAAAGGGAGGAAAAAACTTTGAATCGGATATACAAAAAGATATATTTATATCCGGAGATGAAGGTGCATTGTATGAACTTATAAATATACTTATAGATAATGCAAATAAGTACTGTGATGAAGGTGGCACTATAGGCGTTAGGTTGTCACAGCATGGTATTACATTTAAAAAGGCGAAACTTGTTATATATAATACCTATAAAGAAGGAAAAAATATAGATTATTCGAAGTTTTTTGAAAGATTTTACAGAGAAGATCAGTCACATAACAGCAGTATTTCGGGTTATGGGGTAGGACTCTCCATTGCAAGAAATATTATAAACAGGCACAAGGGTAAAATACATGTCACATATAAGAATGATATTATTTATTTTAATGTATATTTTAATATGGTAACGAATACAGAATAAAATTTACTAATCATTTAAAGAGTATATTGTTTAGACTTTTGAATTGATTTTATAAAATGTATATAATATAATACAGCTTTATGATTTATTTTCAAACAGGAGGTTTTTATGAATCCGTTTTTGTTGGTAGCTGTAAAGCTTTTAATAGGCTTTTTTGCATTGGTAATAATAATAAACATATCAGGTAAGGGTAACTTGGCACCTTCATCAGCAAGTGACCAGATTGTAAATTATGTGCTTGGTGGCATTATCGGTGGTGTTATATATAACAGCAGTGTACGTATACTTGATTTTATTGCAATATTATGTATATGGTGCATTCTGGTGCTGGGCTTAAAATGGATAAAGACACATAATGTAAAGGCTAAACAGTTAATAGACGGTAAGGCCTTAACAATAATAGATGGCGGAAAAATAATTGTTGAAAATTGTAAAAAGGCAGGCTTATCCGCTCATGATGTTTCTTTTAAATTGCGTACAAACGGAATTTATTCAACAAAGGATGTAAAGAGGGCCGTACTTGAGCAAAACGGACAATTGATTTTAATTCAGTCAGGTGAGGAAAACCCTAAGTTCCCTGTTATTACAGACGGTCAGGTACAATCTGATATACTCGAGGTAATAGGTAAGGACGAGGATTGGCTTCTTGAAGAACTGAAAAAGCAAGGTATAGAAAAATACAGTGATGTATTTTTAGGAGAATATGTTAATAATTCTCTAATACTTACAATTGACAAATAAAAGCATTTTTTATAGGGCTCGGAATTATTATTTTACCGGTTATATTGTCAATACCGGTATTACTTTTAGGCACAATGCTTGGAGGTGAAGGTGAAATATCACCTGTACTTACTCAGGTATTTGCAATTATTCCGATATATTTTTATAACGGAGAAAAGGGAAGAGGAGATAAAAATTTCTTTTATATATTCTATCCTGTACATATTTATATATTGTATATAGTAGCAAGCTTATTACATTAGGAAACTGCTTATAAAAGTACAGCCGGAAAACGGATGAAATGATATAAAATATTTTAATAAAAAGTAAAAAGTCGCTTGACAAATGTTTTTTTATTTGGTATCCTAGGCAAGGTAAAACGACCGTAGACAGTAGGTGCTTATGGCTTAAAGTAATGCCTACCGAGGAAGTGACTAAGTACGTTGATGTATTCTCACTCTCTGTCTGCATGTCAGAGAGTTTTTTAGATTTACACTTATTGCTTTTACGGGTTTTACTGAAACTATAAAGGAGGTTAGAAATGGCAAAAATCGAATTAAAACAGCCTATAGTTAAGGAAATTGCCGAGCTTTTAGATGGCGCACAGGCAGCCGTAGTCGTTGACTACCGTGGTCTTACAGCCGATCAGGATACAAAGCTTCGTAAGGAACTTAGAGAAGCAGGTGTAACTTATAAAGTTTATAAGAACACAATGATTCGTTTAGCAGCTAAGGGAACTGCATTTGAGACACTTGACAGCTCACTTGAAGGACCTACAGCGATTGCAGTTTCAAAGGAAGATGCAACTGCACCTGCAAGAATCTTACACAATTTCTCTAAGACTGCTCCAAAGCTTGAGTTAAAGGCAGGAGTAGTAGACGGTGTAACATATGACCAGGATGGAATTAAGCTTATAGCTACAATACCATCAAGAGACGAGTTGATTGGAAAGCTCCTTGGAAGCATTCAGTCACCAATTACAAACTTCGCTCGTGTGCTTAATCAGATCGCTGAGAGCAAGGAAGCGTAAATAAACAAATAATGGAGGATTATTAAATGGCAAAGTTAACAACTGCAGAGTTTATCGATGCAATTAAGGAATTATCAGTTCTTGAATTAAATGAGCTTGTAAAGGCTTGTGAGGAAGAGTTTGGCGTATCAGCAGCAGCAGGTGTTGTAGTTGCAGCAGCAGGTGCAGGCGCAGCAGCAGCTGAGGAGAAGACAGAGTTCGACGTAGAGCTTACAGCAGCAGGTGACCAGAAGGTTAAGGTTATCAAGGTTGTTCGTGAGGTTACAGGACTTGGACTTAAGGAAGCAAAGGATCTTGTTGACGGAGCTCCTAAGGTTCTTAAGGCAGAGGTTTCTAAGGAAGAGGCTGAGGGTATCAAGAAGCAGCTTGAAGAAGTTGGAGCACAGGTTACTCTTAAGTAATTTAATTAAACTTTTCGTAGGTGATTGTGAAAGCAATCACCTTTTTTAATACAAATTTCTATATAAAATTTCCATCAAAATCTTTTATATGATATAATATAGCCCGGTATAAGTATTACAGAAAGGAATATATTTATATGATAATGTTGAAAAATGTCAGATTGTTGGATCCCTGTACAAGGACTGACGATATAAGAGATATACTCATATCAGAGGGTAGAATTACGAAGATAGATAAGGATTTATACCTGGATGCGACCCTTATGGCAAGAGCCAACGGAGAGAGACTGAAAGTTTATGATTGTACAGGACTTTGTGCAGCACCCGGATTTGTAGATGTACATGTACATTTAAGAGAGCCGGGATTTGAATATAAGGAAGATATAGCAAGCGGTGCAAGAGCTGCAGCCAAAGGAGGATTTACCACAATAGTTGCTATGGCAAATACCAAGCCTGCAATCGACAGTCCTGAACTTATATTTGAAGTGCTCAAAAAGGGAAGAAATACACCGATAAATGTAAAAACATGTGCCTGCATCACAAAGGGTATGAAGGGTGAAGAGCTTGCAGATTTAAAAGAACTTAGAGAGGCCGGTGCGGTAGGCTTTACAGATGACGGAAGACCTTTACTTGATGAAAATCTGGCACGAGAAGCTATGAAGCTTGCAAGAAATATTAAAATGCCGCTTTCATTTCATGAAGAGGATCCTAAGTTTATTAAAGAAAACGGAATCAACCACGGTTCTTCATCAAATGAGTTACATATTTACGGCTCGGACAGACAGGCTGAGATATCTATGGTTGCAAGAGATTGTAAACTTGCAAGGGAAACGGGAGCAACAATCAGCATACAGCATATAAGCGCCAAGGAAAGCGTTGAACTTGTAAGAAAAGCTAAAAGAGCCGGACTTCGAGTATTTGCCGAGGCTACTCCACATCACTTTGCGCTTACGGATAAGGATGTAATAAAATACGGTACACTTGCAAAAATGAATCCTCCCTTGAGAGAAGAAGAGGATAGACTCGCAATTATCGAAGGATTAAAGGACGGTACAATAGACATTATTGCTACAGATCATGCACCTCACAGCGTTGAAGAAAAAAATAAGAACTTTGTAGATGCACCAAGCGGTATAATCGGACTTGAAACGAGTTTTTCTATTGGATATATGTATCTTGTTAAACCGGGACACCTTACTTTAATGGAGCTTATGAACAGAATGAGCTATCAACCTGCAAGGCTTTACAATATGGACAGAGGAGTATTACGAGAGGATGAAATTGCAGATATTGTAGTATTTGATATAAATAAAGAATGGAAATACGATAAGAGTGAGAGTAAATCAAGTAACTCACCATGGCTTGGAGATACATTACAGGGGAAGATAGTATATACTATTTGTGAAGGAAATGTAGTTTATGAGAATGTTGATTAAAAATAAAGTTTAAGGAGTAAAGATGAAAGATAATAATTGTGCTTACTGTGTACAGGGAGATTTACTTGATAAATTCGGATATCCTGTAGGACAGATGGAGAGCGGATATTTATATATATTTAAAGAGCAGACAAAGATGGGCAGAGTAATACTGGCTTATAAAGACCATGTAAGTGAAATAGTGGATATTTCCGATGAAGAAAGAAATCTGTTCTTTGCGGATGTAAACAAAATAGCAAAAGTGATACACAAGGTTTTTGCACCAAGCAAAGTAAATTATGGTATGTATGGAGATACAGGTTGCCACTTACATATGCATATAGTTCCAAAATATGAGGGTGGAGATGAATGGGGTTCCACATTTACTATGAATCCTGACAAAAAGTATTTGAAAGACAGCGACTATGAGGAGATGGCTAAGATCTTTAGAAGAGATTTAAACATAGAAAAATAAATATTGATACAACGAGAAACAGCAGCCTCGCGGCTGCTGTTTCCCTGTTAGAGTGATATAGGAGTGCATAATGCACATTTTGTAGTGAGAGGTCAACGCAAGAAAACTCTCAACTACGAAGAGTATAATAACATAATCGGAGCATATATGCAATAGTAAAAAAGTTAATAAATTATGAACTTTAGTAACGATAAGCACATAAATACAGATATAAGGGCGAAAATTTTATGCAATTCAACTGGACTTAATATAAACTGAAAGTTATATTCAGCTTTTAGTATGAATGTTGTTTGATAATGTGCAAATATCTTCAGAGTATAAAATATTGTTTTTCAAATGGTGATGTGTTATACTATCACTATAACATTTATAACTTACTTAAATAGCAAACCTATATTTTCTTATCAATATAGGATGCGTAAAACATAAATTAGACAAATTTTTATATTATATTGGAGTGTGGGTATGGATGTAATAATAGATTTTCATAGTGAAGAAGCTATATATGTACAACTTTGTAATCAAATAATATTTGGAATTGCAACAAACAAATACCACGAAGGAGACATTTTACCTTCTGTAAGACAATTGGCCGAAGAAATAGGTATCAATATGCATACGGTGAACAAAGCTTACGCTACATTAAAAAGAGAAGGCTTTGTACAGCTTGACAGAAGAAAAGGTGCAGTTATAAAAGTGGATGCCGACAAACTGCGGGTACTTGATAATATGAGAAAAGAGTTCGGAGTAGTTGTGGCAAGGGGAATATGCAACGGTGTTACGAGGAGAGAAGCTCATGAACTTATAGATGAACTTTATAATGAGTTTGAATTACAAGAATTTGAGGAGATGTAATAACAAAGATGTTATGTGAAAAATGTAAGATTAGAGAAGCAAATGTCTTTTACACTGAAATAATAGACGGAGATCAAAAAAATGAACATCATTTATGTTCTAAATGTGCCGGAGAGATAGATCAATATTCAAGTTTGTTTGATAAAGACTTCAGCTTTTCAAAGCTGCTTTCAGGAATACTTGGAGATGTATTTGAAAAGGAAGAGAACAATGAATATAGACAGATTGTATGTCCGACATGTAATACGAGCTATGATGATTTTATTAAAAACTCAATGTTCGGATGTAAAGACTGCTTTGAAGTTTTTAATCTTTTGATAAATGACAATATAAAGCAAATTCATGGAAATGATACTCATGTAGGTAAAATTCCTAAGAACTATCATAAAAATGACAAGATACTTCCAAAATCAATAGTTACAGACAGCATTGATAATATCTTCAACAATGAGGATAAAAAAATTGAAAACTTGAAACATAAACTTGAAGATGCGATTAAAAAAGAGGATTTTGCACAGGCGGCTATACTTAGAGACAAAATAAAGACTATCAAAGAGGACAAAGAAGATGTGGTATGACAATGTATCTTTGAATACAGATTATAATTATATAAGTAGTAGAATAAGACTTGCAAGAAACTTTGACAATGCATTGTTTCCGAGTAAACTCTCAGATACGCAAGCAAAAAAACTTATTGATAATACCATAGGAGAATTGTCAAATATATCTACAGACTTAGGAATACATACGAATGCCGATATACTTGACAGGATTTCAGAAATAGAAAGAATGTCAATGTATGACAGGAAAGTATTGAATTTGACACTGGCAAAGAAGAAGACACCTACAGGTATTATATTAAACGATAATGAAGATATAAGCATTGTAATAAACGGTGATGATCATATAAGATTACAAACACTTTCCGTAGGTATATCTTTATATGAACTACTTGAAAAGGCAAACAGAATCGATGATTATATAAACGAGCATTTTGAATATGCTTTTAATGAAAAGTACGGTTATCTGACAACTTATCCGACAAATATCGGCACAGGAATGCGTGCTGCAATAGTACTTCATTTACCTGCATCCACACAGAGCAAAGGCTTTTCAAAACTGATTTCAAGTGTAGGAAGATTTGGAGTGGCTATAAAGGGCTTACATGGTGAAGGCAGAGAAAATCACGGTGCATTGTTTGAAATAAGCAATCCTAAAACTTTGGGAATTTCAGAAAGAGAGATTATAGACACTGTAATTAAGGTGGCAAATCAACTGAATGCAAATGAAAGGAAACTCAGGGAATCACTAATCATTGAAAAAAGACTTGAGAAGCAGGATGAAGCATATAAATCATTCGGTGTTTTAAAATATGCAAGAAAGCTTTCTTTAAAGGACGCACTGAGTTTTTTAAGTTCACTTATGGCAGGCAGTGCCGACGGATTGATTGATCTTACTAATGAAAGTAAATTATATTCAATGATGATAGGCGTTCAGTCTTCAAATCTTTTGAAGATGGCAGGCAGACCTTTAAGTGAAGATGAAATAGATGAAATAAGAGCAAAATATATAAGGGACAATATAGGAGAATTACTATAGAAAGGGAAATTAATGGCTGAAAGATATACATCTCAAGCAAAGGAGGCGATTAAGTATGCCGAGATGGCTGCTAAAGAATTATCGCAAAATTATGTCGGCACCGAACATCTCCTTCTTGGTCTGGTACAAGAAGGAAGCGGTGTTGCAGCTAAAATACTTGAGAAAAACGGAATAACGGAAGAAAAAATATTAAATTTAATAGATCAACTTATAGTTTCAAATTATAATGTGGCGATAGAGAGCAGGCAAAATTATTCACCGCTTGCAATCGGTGTATTACAAAATGCATACAGAGAAGCCACAAGATATAAATCCGCACTTATCGGTACGGAACATATTTTGATTGCAATAATAAAGGACAGTGCATGTATTGCACATAAGCTCCTTTTGACAATGAATATAAATATTCAAAAACTTTATATGGAAATTTTATCTGCAATGGGTGAAGAGACTGAGCGAAGGGAAAACTATGAAAAGACGAGCAATAAGTCAAATTCACTTGCAACCCCTACACTTGATAAATATTCCAGAGATCTTACAGAATTTGCAAGAGTAGGAAAACTTGATCCGGTTATCGGAAGAGATAATGAGACAAACAGAGTTATGCAGATTTTATCAAGACGAACCAAGAACAATCCGGTACTTATAGGTGAGCCGGGAGTCGGTAAGACTGCTGTAGTTGAAGGACTGGCATCACGTATTATATCAAAGGAAGTGCCTGACACATTGCTTGATAAAAGACTTGTGACACTTGATCTTCCGGCTATGATTGCAGGTTCAAAATATCGTGGTGAATTTGAAGAAAGAATAAAGAAAGTAATAAATGAAGTGGTAAGTGCCGGAAATGTATTACTTTTCCTTGATGAGCTTCATACTATTATCGGTGCAGGAGGCGCCGAAGGAGCGGTGGACGCTTCAAATATTTTAAAGCCTTTACTTGCCAGAGGTGAGTTGCAACTTATAGGTGCAACCACAATAGATGAGTACAGAAAGCATATAGAAAAGGACTCAGCACTGGAGAGAAGGTTCCAGCCTATAATAGTTGAAGAGCCTTCTTTGGAAGATGCAACTAAGATACTTCTGGGTCTTAAACATAAGTATGAAGAACATCATGCGGTATCCATTACAGACAGAGCAATTGAAAGTGCCGTAAAGTTGTCAAAGAGATATATCTCAGACAGATTTTTGCCGGATAAGGCAATAGATCTTGTAGATGAGGCGGCTTCCAAGACAAGAATCAGCAATTATATGGAACCTGAAAAGATAAAGGAAATAAAAGCTGAAATTGAAAAAATGGAAAAAGAAAAAGAGGATGCCGTAAGTGCCGAAGAGTTTGAAAGAGCCGGTGAAATAAAAGAAAAGCAGGAAAAACTCAGAGAAAAGCAAAATAAACTGCGTGACAAATGGATTGAAGACAAGAGAAATAAAAAGCTTGTTGTAGACGAGGATGAAATTGCGGATGTTGTTGCACTTTGGACAAAAATTCCTGTAAAGAAGATTACCGAAAACGATTCTCAAAGACTCAATAATCTTGAGAAGGTTTTACATGAAAGAGTTGTAGGACAGGAAGAGGCGGTTAATGCGGTAGCAAGAGCTATAAGAAGAGGCAGAGTAGGTCTTAAAGATCCGAAAAGACCTATAGGTTCATTTTTGTTCTTAGGACCTACAGGTGTCGGTAAGACTGAACTTTCAAAAGCTCTTGCATACAGTATGTTCGGGTCTGAAAGTGCACTTATTCGTGTTGATATGAGTGAGTACATGGAAAAGCATTCGGTTTCTAAGATGGTAGGATCGCCTCCGGGATATGTAGGATATGATGAAGGCGGACAGCTTTCTGAAAAGGTAAGAAGAAATCCATATTCGGTAATACTCTTTGATGAGATTGAAAAGGCTCATCCTGATGTGTTCAATATACTTTTACAGGTGCTTGATGACGGACATATTACAGATTCAAGCGGCAGAACTGTTGATTTCAAGAATACGGTTATTATTCTTACTTCAAATGCCGGAGCGCAGAGAATAGTGGAGCCGAAACATCTCGGATTTGCTTCAAACTCCGATGATGAAAAAGACTATTCGGCAATGAAAAGTAATGTTATGGATGAAGTGAAGCAGATGTTTAAACCTGAATTTTTAAACAGAATTGATGAAACTATAGTATTCCATCAGCTTACACGTGATAACTTAAAAGAAATTTTGGACATATTGCTTAAGGAGATTAACAACAGACTTTCCGAGCAGATGCAGATGAATCTGAAACTTACAGAAAAGGCCAAGGAATTCCTTATTGATAAGGGTTATGATAAGAAATACGGTGCAAGACCGTTAAAGCGAGCCCTGCAAAATGAGATAGAGGATAAGATGGCTGAGCAGATACTGCTTGGAAATGTAAAGCAGGGAGACTCTCTTAAGGTGGATTGCAAAGGCGAGGACAAAGACAGAGAACTTGTATTTAAACCGATTGTTAAGAAAAATAAAGTAAAAGAGCTTGTAACCCAATAAATAGAGCTGACTGATATTTGTATAACACATTTATCAGTCGGCTTTTTTATATTTAATAAAAACATAAAAAATTCAAAAATAAAAAGATAAATACACAAAATATATGCTATGATAGAATGTACATAGAAGTATATCGTATTTATAAAAGGGTGAGTATGATGGATGATATAATAATTGAAGTAAAAGGGCTTTATAAGTTCTATAAAGCAGGCGAAAATATAGTACATGCCCTTGACGGCTTGGATTTTACTATAAATAAGGGAGAGTTCGTGGCGATAGTAGGTCCTTCGGGTTCCGGAAAATCTACACTCCTTAATATGCTGGCAGGACTTGAAAAACCGACTAAGGGAGAGATAATAATCAGCGGAACTCATCTTGAAAAGCTTAAAGAAAATCAATTGGTGGCATTCAGACGAAACAATGTAGGGTTTATTTTTCAATCATACAATCTGTTACCAACTATGAATGCACTTGACAATGTGGCTTTACCGCTGGTATTCAGAGGTGTTGATGTAAAGAAAAGGATTGAAACGGCTAAGAAATATCTTACTTTGGTAGGTCTTGAAAAACAGATATATCAAAACGGAAATGCCATGAGTGGAGGTCAGCAACAAAGAGTAGGTATAGCAAGAGCACTCGCTATGCAGCCGAAAATAATTTTTGCAGATGAACCGACAGGAAATCTGGATACAAAGACAACGGCTGAAGTACTTGAGCTGATGAAGCGGATTGTAAAAGAGGAAAATCAAACTCTTATTATGGTTACACATGATAATGATATAGCTAATGTTGCAGACAGACAAATCAGAATAGTAGATGGAAAGGCGGTTTAGTTAAGATGAACGGTGTAAAGAAAACTTGGGGAATTGTGATGATTCTTTTAATGGTCATTATCCCACAGGTAGAATCTTTTGCAAAGTTAAGAAACATAGAAAGCAACAATGTATTTCATCAGGATAAGATACCTGTCGGAAAAACAGGTAAAATGATGAGTGTAACATTTTATGTTGAAACGGGTTCCGACTATGCGGATGCATGGGCAGGTATAGCTTATGATGATGAAGAGGATGAAAATATAGAATTTCCTTTTGAACTTACATCCGAGACTACAGACAGAAAGCATGTAGGAAAGATAAGTAAGGGTAAGAAAAAAAGCATTACTATTTCAGCAAGAGTAAGAAGAGATATTCCTGAAGGTTACTACGGTATTCCTGTTTATCTGGCAGATGACAAAGAAGGTGGAAGAGGTATACAGGAATATATAAATGTTTATATTCAAAAATCAGCTACAACCGACAGCAGTGAATTGGAAGCGGTAAAGGATGTGGAGTTTACTTTAGGTGAAGGACAGTCAACACCCAGAGGTAAATATCCTGATGTATTAAACTTCGGTCTTAATCTTGCAAATACAGGTAAACTTACAGCCTTTGATGTTACTGCACATATGGTGATGGATAAGGACAATACTGTTTTTCCGTTTGAAATAAATGATGCCAACTATGACAGACATTTTGATAAGATTGAGAGCGGAGGAGTTACAAGCCTTGATTACAGTTTTGCAATACAAAAAAATACCTATACAGGTTATTATCCGATAAAGCTTGAAATCACATACCGTGACTCTACAGAAGGTGAAATAAAAAAGACTGAAGAGCAATTTTTTGTACATATACAAAATAAAGATAAGGACGAAACAACCACTTCGCCGGGAGAGTTTAATCCGAATGACAGAACAAAGGCAAGAATAGTAGTAGACAGTTACAGAACAGAGCCGAAGGATGTATATGCCGGAGAAACTTTTGATTTGATTATCGTAATGAAGAATGCTTCTGCGAGTGTAGCCGCCAGCAATATTTTATTTACTTTGGAATCGGAGAAGGCAAATGACAGCGCGGTATTCAGTATGGAGCAGGGATCAAGCTCTCATGCAGTGAATTCTCTGCCTGCAAATCAAACTACTGAGCTTAGACTTAAGATGAGTGCAAGGGCGGGTGTGGATCAAAGGTCATATTCCATTACAATAAATGAGCAGTATGATTCACCTGAGTATAAAAATGCAACAGATAAGGTAAGTGTAGATATACCTGTAAGACAGGTGGCAAGGATGAATATCGGAAGCTTTGAAATCAACCCTGACAGCATAAACGTCGGTGATGATGCAAATATTACATTTCAGATAAATAATACCGGAAAGGTAGTTCTTTATAATCTTATGGCAAAGTTTAAGGCGGATTCAATAAAGGAGAATGAAGCCTATATAGGAAATGTAAAGCCCGGTGAAAGCGGAAATGTGGATGTAAATTTGACAGGTAAAGCTGTAACTGCAGATGACGGTAAGATAAACCTTACTATAAGCTATGAAGATGAAAACGGAAATATTACAGAGGAAACAAGAGATTTTATCTTAAATGTAAACGAAGAGGCGGAAACTGATTTTGATATAACAGATCAGCAAATACCTGAAGAAGAGAACAGGGGATTTAATCCTTTACCTGTTATTATCGGAGGAGGTTTATCGTCTGTTATTATAGCAGGTGCTTTGATATTGAAGAAAAGAAAATCAAAAAAGGAGCAGATGTAAATGAAACTGCTTGATTTACTTAAATTAAGTATTTCAAACCTGAAAAGAAGAAAGCTTAGAACTGTACTTACCGTACTGGGTGTACTTATAGGTACGGCTTCCGTTGTAACCATGCTGTCACTTGGTATCGGGCTTGATGAATTAAATAAAGAGAGCATAGCACAGTCAGGATCACTAAAGGCTATAGATGTTACTGTTCCATACAACAGGCAAGATGATTCATCAAATAAAAAGACGGAACCTTTGCGTATAAAGGATGATACTATTGAAACTTTTTCAAAGATAGAGCATGTTGAAGGAGTGTCCCCGGTGCTGTCAACTTATGTAATTATAATGCAGGGCCCTTATATGCAAAACACTCAAATAAACGGAGTTAATGAAGAATATATGGCTGAAATAAAACTTGAGAGCGGTCATATTCCTACAGATAAGAAAAATCTTGAATTTGTATATGGAAATTTTGTTATTAAAGATTTTCAGAATCCTAAAAAGCCTAATGAATCATTTTATGAGACTAACAAACTTCCAAATGTGGACTACAACAAGCCCATGTTTGTTATTTTTGATACCGAGGCCTATGATAAGGCAAATGCAGGAGGAGAGAATGCACCGAAACCGCCGAAGAAGTATATTATAGATACTGCAGGTGTGGTAAAGGGAGGTGCTTTAATGGATGATTATGACAGTTACAATAATTTCAGCTTCGGAATATATTGTAATATAGATGCTTTAAAAGTAATGCTGAAGAAAGTCTATAAAAACAAACCTATTCCAAATCAACCTACAACAAAGAAAGGTAAGCCTTTAAAGTATCTGGTGTATGATTCTGCTAAGATATATGTGGATGATATGAAAAATGTTTTGACAGTTCAAAAGCAAATCACAGATATGGGCTTTCAGGCCGAGTCTCAAATGGAGTGGATTGAACAAAGTAAAGCCTCTACAAATATGATTCAGATGGTACTTGGCGGTATCGGAGCCGTGTCATTGTTTGTTGCTTCTATAGGTATTGCAAATACTATGATGATGAGTATATATGAAAGAACCAAAGAAATCGGAATTATGAAGGTCTTAGGCTGTGATATGAATCGTATACGAGATATGTTTCTTATAGAATCGGGTGCTATCGGACTTATAGGAGGCTTGACCGGAGTTATTTTTAGTTTTATTATTTCAATTGTAATCAATGCTCTTGGAGTGGCGGTGGCTGTTTCCGGAGTAGACGGAAATATATCAAGAATACCGCCGTGGCTTGTAATATCAGCAATTATTTTTGCGGTTATTATAGGAATGCTGGCAGGTTTCTTCCCTTCTTTAAGAGCGATGAAGTTAAGTCCGCTAACTGCACTTAGAAACGATTAGGAGGTTTTATGTTTGAGTATCTGTCAAAATTAGAGTACCCGGGTAGAGGAATTGTACTTGGAAAGTCGGATGACGGTAAGAATGCCGTCTTTGCCTATTTTATCATGGGGAGAAGTGTAAATTCAAGAAACAGGACATTTGAAGTACATGGTGATGATATAAGCACAAAGGCTTTTGATGAAAGTCTGCTTGGCGATCCGTCTTTAATTATCTATTCTCCTGTACGAGTATTAGGAGATAATATAATAGTAACAAACGGTGATCAAACGGACACGGTTTATGAATATTTAAAGACCGGTAAAAGCTTTGAAGATGCACTGTATACAAGAACTTTTGAACCTGATGCACCGAATTTTACACCGAGAATATCAGGACTTATTGAACTAAAAGACAGACTTAAACTTAAACTTTCTATATTAAAGAGTGATGAAGGGGATGAAAATCAGACTTTAAGATTTTTCTATAATTATGACAATGTAAAAGCAGGTGAGGGATTTTTGATTCATACCTATAAAGAAAATTCGGATCCTCTAAAAAGTTTTGAAGGTGAACCGAAAAAGATACAGATAACCGGAGATATAGATGAATTCAGCGAAAAACTTTGGAACTCTCTTGATTCGGAAAATAAAATATCTTTGGCAGTCAGGTATATAAATTTGGAAACCGGTGAATATATACAGGTTATAAAGAATAAGTTGGAGGGTATGTAATGAAAGAGTTGATTTTAAAGTATGGCTGTAACCCTAATCAAAAACCTGCAAAAATTTTTATGGAAAACGGTGAGGAACTTCCTATAAAAGTACTTAGCGGAAATCCCGGCTATATTAATTTACTTGATGCCTTAAACGGGTGGCAACTTGTTTCAGAGCTGAAAAGAGTAAGCTCTTTAACTTCCGCAACAAGCTTTAAACATGTATCACCTGCAGGCGCTGCAATAGGACTTCCGCTTGATGATGTATTAAAGAAAATATATTGGGTGGAGGATGAAAAACTTTCACCTCTGGCCTGTGCATATGCAAGAGCCAGAGGTGCGGACAGAATGTCATCATTCGGTGATTTTATCGCTTTAAGTGATATTTGTGATAAAGAAACCGCTTTACTTATAAAGAGGGAGGTATCTGACGGTGTAATAGCACCCGGATATAGTGATGAAGCTCTTGAAATACTTAAAGCAAAGAAAAACGGAAAATATAATGTCCTTCAAATAGACGAAAACTATATTCCGGCAAAATCGGAAAAAAAGCAGGTCTTCGGTATTACATTCGAACAGGGACATAATGATTTGGATATAAACATGAGCCTGCTTGAAAATATTGTGACAAAAAACAAAGATTTGTCTGAGAGTGCAAAACTTGATCTGCTTATATCTTTAATAATTTTAAAGTATACCCAGTCAAATTCCGTTTGCTATGTAAAAGACGGACAGGCAATAGGTATAGGAGCGGGGCAGCAGTCAAGAATACATTGTACAAGACTTGCAGGAAATAAGGCTGACAACTGGTTTTTAAGGCAGGCTGAATGTGTGCTTAATCTTCCTTTTAAAGAGGGAATAAAAAGAGCGGACAGAGACAATGCAATTGATGTTTACATAGGTGATAACAGCGTTGAGGAGCTTTTAACCGAAGGAATGTGGGAGCATATCTTTACACAAAAACCGGATGAATTTACAAGGGAAAAAAAGAGAGATTGGTTAAAGAATCTAAAGGGGGTAAGCCTTGGTTCGGATGCATTCTTCCCGTTTAGTGACAATATTGAAAGAGCAAAAAGAAGCGGTGTGGAATTTATTGCACAACCGGGAGGTTCTTTAAGAGATGATGCGGTTATAGAATGTTGTAATAAATATAAAATCACCATGGCATTCACAGGCATTAGGCTTTTCCATCATTAAGCATATTATTGAAAAAATTTGTTGATTTAATATATATTTTATTATAAAATTTAAATAATCAATAGGTTTATAACAGTTTTTATTGATATTCCGGATATTATGGAGGGGTTATGGCAATATTAGTTACCGGTGGTGCCGGTTATATCGGAAGTCATACCTGTGTTGAATTGTTGAATGCAGGTTATGAAGTGGTTGTAGTAGACAATTTGGTAAATTCTTCAAAGGAATCACTTAAGAGAGTGGAAGAGATTACCGGAAAGTCTTTACGTTTCTATGAAGTCGATTTGTTGAACCAAAAGGCTCTTACAAATGTATTCAAAGAAAATAATATAGATGCAGTTATACATTTTGCAGGATTAAAGGCGGTTGGAGAGTCTGTATATAAACCGCTTGAGTATTATCACAATAATATTACAGGAACTCTTATTTTATGTGAAGTAATGAGAGAGTTCGGAGTGGAAAAGATAGTATTTTCATCAAGTGCTACAGTATACGGAGATCCTAAGGTTGTTCCTATTACAGAGGATGCACCGCTCGGTGTTATAACAAATCCATATGGAAGAACAAAGGGAATGCTTGAGCAAATCCTTACAGATTTGCATACTGCAAATGAAAAGTTCTCAGTAATGCTTTTAAGATATTTCAATCCTATAGGAGCACATGAGTCAGGCAGAATCGGTGAAAATCCTAAGGGAATTCCAAACAATCTATTACCTTATATCACACAGGTTGCCGTTGGTAAGCTTGTATGCCTTGGAGTATTCGGAAATGACTACGATACCAAGGACGGTACATGTGTAAGAGACTATATCCATGTTGTCGACCTTGCAAAGGGACATGTGAAGGCTCTTGAAAAGATGATGAGAGATCCGGGAAAGGTGGATATCTATAATCTTGGAACAGGTATAGGATACAGTGTACTTGATGTAATAAATGCATTTGAGAAAGTAAATGATTTAAAAATCAATTATGTATTCAAAGACAGAAGAGCCGGCGATGTACCTGCTTGTTATGCAGATCCTTCACTTGCGCTTAAAGAGCTTGGCTGGAAGGCTGAGAAAAATATTGAAGATATGTGTAGAGACTCTTTCAGATGGCAAAAGGCAAATCCGAACGGATTTGAAGAGGAGAACTCCGATATAGTAGTCAGAAAAGACGGTTCAGTTATTAAAAAATAAATATAAATTATCTGCCTTACGGAGTTTTCCGTAAGGCGGTTTATAAAGGAGATTATGCTTAGTAAAATACATACAGCAGGTCTTTTAGGTATCAATGCATTTCATGTCTGCTGTGAAACCGATATTGGTGACGGTCTGCCGGGAATTATTCTAATAGGTTCTCTATCCGGTGAAGTCAAAGAGGCGGCAGACAGAGTAAAGACCGCAATAAAAAATTCTAAATATTCTTTTTATCCCAGAAAAATCGTTATAAATCTATCCCCTGCAGAAATCAAAAAAGAAGGTTGTGGCTATGATTTACCTATTGCCATATCAATTCTTGAGGCCCTTGGAACAATAAAATCCGATATATTAAACAAATCACTTTTTGTTGGTGAGCTTTCACTCAGTGGTGAATTACTTCCTATAAGAGGCATACTGCCGATTGTTATATTTGCAAAAGAAAACGGATTTGAGAATGTATTTCTTCCATATGATAATCTTGCTGAGGCAAATATAGTTACAGGTATTAAAAATTATGGTATAAAAAATCTAAAAGATCTGATTGAAATTCTAAACGGTGAAAAAACTTATTCGGAAAATATTCAAATACAAATCCCGGAAACAAAAGAATACAGTGACTTTTCGGATGTAAACGGACAGATATTACTAAAAAGGGCTGTGCAGATTGCTGTTGCAGGAAGGCATAACATATTATTTATAGGACCTGCAGGTACAGGTAAAAGTATGATTGCAAAAAGGATTCCCGGAATAATGCCCAATATGAGTGATGAAGAGGCTTTGGAAGTTTCAAAGATATACAGCGTATGTGGATTGCTTAATTCAAAAGAACCGGTATTAAAGATAAGACCTTACAGGGATCCTCATCACAGTGTTTCCCCACAGGCACTCTCAGGAGGTGGAAGGATACCCAAGCCGGGTGAAATTTCTCTGGCACATAAGGGCGTATTATTTTTAGATGAGCTGGCTGAATTTAAGACAAATACGATAGAGGTACTTAGGCAGCCTATGGAAAATAAAACTGTAAGTATTTCAAGAGTAAATGCAAGTATTGAATATCCTTCAGATTTTATGCTGGTTGCGGCTACAAATCCGTGTAAATGCGGTTACTATCCTGACAGAAGTAAATGCAGTTGTAATGAGGCTCAGGTAAGAAAATATCTGTCACGAATATCAAAACCTTTACTTGACAGGATAGATATAACTGTTGAGACTTCGCTGATAAAATATGCAGAGCTTAAAGGTGAATTTAAAAATATCAGCAGCGAAGAAATAAAAAATTACATAGAAAAAGTAAGGCAGATACAGCTGAACAGATATAAAGATTATGGGTTTTCTTACAATTCTGAAATTCCGGCAGGTCTTATAAATAAATTCTGCGCTTTAAAAAAGAGTGATGATATTTTTCTATCTGATTTATATGAGATGAAAAAGATGAGTGTAAGGGGACTTCATAAAATATTAAAAGTTGCAAGAACTGTTGCAGATTTTAATGAACATAAAAATATTGAGCATGATGATATATGTGAGGCTATATCATATCGCTCTTTAGAAGATAAATATTGGTAAGGAGGAAATATGCAGATAAATAATATTTCAGACAGAGAAGCAATGTTTTTTCTGTCAAGTTTAGCGGAGCTTGGTTATGCTTCAAAGCGTTCTATATATGAGAATATTAAGCCTTTATACAGTATTTTTGAAATGAACTTTGAAAATTTAAAGATGAAAGTAAAACTAAGTGAAAAGCAAATTAAGGCTGTTTTAGGATTAAAAGTTAAACTAAATGAACTACATGAAAAATATCTGTCTTTAGATGAAAGAAAAATAAAATTTATACTTCCGTTTGAAGATGATTATCCCAAAAAGCTTTTGGATTTAAGAGATTATCCTTTCGGCATATTTGTAAAAGGTGATATTCCAAGGCGGAGAAAGAGCGTAGCAATAGTGGGCAGTAGAGGTGCAAGTGAATATGGACTTGGAATGGCAAAGTTTATTGCACAGGAACTGGCTGCAAATGATGTGGATATAATAAGCGGTATGGCACTTGGAGTCGACAGTATGGCACATGAGGGTGCTGTTATTTCTAAAGGAAAAACTTATGCAGTACTTGGCACAGGAGTAAATGTATGTTATCCTGATAGCAATTTTACTCTATACAATAAGTTATGTAGTGAAGGCTTTGGCGGTGTTATATCTGAATTTCCTTTGGGAACAAATCCTTTAAAGTTTAATTTTCCTATAAGAAATCGTATTATTTCAGGTCTGGCGGATATTACTGTAGTAATAGAAGCAAGACTTAAGTCGGGTTCACTTATAACGGCAACACATGCCATAGAACAGGGGAGAGAAGTATTTGCACTACCGGGAAGAATAACAGATTGTATGAGTCTTGGATGTAATAAATTGATATCCGACGGTGCCGGTATTATAACCTCACCTACGGATATTTTGGAAGCACTTGATCTTAATGTTGATAAAAAAATTCAAGTATATAATGAAAAAAACGCTAATATACTTGCAAAGAATGATAAAAAGGTTTATAGTTGCCTTGATTTAAAACCGAAATATATAGATGACATAATCAAAGAAAGCGCTTTAGACATCTCTCAAGTGCTTAGCTCACTTTTATTACTTGAATTGGAAGGTTTTATCGTACAAGTATCATCAAATTATTATTGTAAGAGATTAAGTTAGTAAGGGGTTAAAATGGCTGGAAGTTTAGTGATAGTGGAGTCGCCTGCAAAGGTAAAGACCATAAAAAAATATTTAGGTTCGGGGTATGAAGTTACGGCGTCAAACGGGCATGTGCGGGATTTGCCTAAATCCACAATGGGTATTGATGTTGAAAATGACTTTGAACCGAAATATATTACCATAAGAGGCAAGGGCGAGTTACTTGCTAAACTGAAAAAAGACGTTAAAAAAGCTGATAAAATATATCTTGCAACCGACCCTGACCGTGAGGGTGAGGCAATCAGTTGGCATCTGTCAAAGGCTTTAAAGCTTGAAGACAGTGAAAAGAAGGTATTTCGTATCAGTTTTAATGAGATTACAAAAAATGCAATAAAAGAGGCTATTAAGCATCCAAGAAATCTGGATATGAATCTTGTGGATGCGCAGCAGGCGAGAAGAGTATTGGATCGTATGGTGGGATACTCTATCAGCCCTCTACTTTGGGCAAAGGTAAAAAGAGGATTGTCTGCCGGTAGAGTACAGTCTGTAGCACTTAGAATGATATGTGACAGGGAAGCACAAATAGATGAGTTTATTCCGGAGGAGTATTGGACACTGGAAGCCGAGCTTTTGACCGAGCACTCAAAAAAGACTGTAAATGCCAAGTTCTATGGTAAAAAGAGTAAGCTTGCCATAAACAATAAAGCAGAGATGGATAAAATATTAAAGGCATTGAAGGCTGCCTCATATGTGGTTTCAGAGATAAATGAGGGTGAAAGAGTAAAGAAGGCTCCGATTCCGTTTACAACATCTACCTTGCAACAGGAAGCCAGCAAAAAGTTAAACTATTCAACTCAAAAGACAATGAGGCTTGCACAGCAATTATATGAAGGTGTGGAAGTAAAGGGTAAGGGAACAATTGCTCTTATAACATATTTGCGTACAGACTCAACCAGAATAGCTGCCGAGGCAGATGCCGCTGCAAGAGAGTTTGTAGATAAAAGCTACGGACCTGAATATGTTTCAAAAAATGTTGTTACAAAGACAAATAACAATAATGTTCAGGATGCACATGAGGCTATAAGACCTACAGATGTGAATCTTACTCCGGCAATGGTTAAAGAATCTTTGCCAAGAGAGCTTTTCAGACTGTATCAGCTTATATGGAAGAGATTTGTTGCCAGCAGAATGGAAAATGCAAAGTATAAGACTACTTCAGTGAAGCTCAGTGCAGGAGATTATATTTTTACTATGTCCGGCTCAAAAATAGTATTTGACGGATTTATGAGTGTTTATACTGATGATGATGAAGAAAAGGTAAGTTCGGATGCTGTTATAGGAAAGCTTAAGGTAGGAGATGAACTTAAACTTGAAAAACTTTTGGATGTACAGCATTTTACACAACCGCCTGCACATTTTACGGAGGCAAGCCTTGTAAAGGCATTGGAAGAACAGGGAATAGGACGTCCGTCAACATATGCACCTACTATTACTACAATTCTTGCAAGACATTATATTGTTAAAGAGCAAAAAAATCTCTATGTTACAGAGCTTGGACAGATTGTAAACTCTATGATGGTTAACTATTTCGGGAGCATAGTGGATAAGGAATTTACGGCAAATCTTGAGCAGTTACTGGATTCTGTAGGTGACGGAAGTGTAAATTGGAAAACTGTTGTATCAAACTTTTATCCTGATCTTGAGTCGGCAGTAGAGCAGGCTTCAAAGGAGCTTGAAAATGTAAAGATTGCCGATGAAGTTACAGATGTGATATGTGAAAACTGCGGAAGAAACATGGTTATAAAATATGGTCCGCACGGAAAGTTTTTAGCATGTCCGGGATTCCCCGAATGTAAGAATACAAAGCCGTATCTTGAGAAAATAGGAGTTAAATGTCCTAAATGTGACGGTGAAGTAGTAATAAAGAAGACAAAGAAAGGCAGAATATACTATGGTTGCAGCAATGCGCCGGAATGTGATTTTATGTCATGGAATAAGCCTTCTTCTATAGCCTGTCCAAAATGTGGCTCATATATGGTTGAAAAAGGAAATAAGCTCCTTTGTATGAATGAAGAATGCGGATATTCCGAGAATAAGCCAAAAGAAGAATAAATATTTAAAGTTAAACGACCGACTTAATAAGCCGGTCGTTTATTTACACACAAGTACTTTATTATAGCTGCTTTGTTATTCCTTATCATCATCTTTTTTATCAAGATTTCTTATCTGTTTTGTTATTACAAGATATGCATATATTATTACAGGCATTACAATATCAATAAACAAGAATACAAAAAGCAATCTGATATTGTCTGAGAATATTGCAACAAGAACAGTTGAGATCAAACTGAATATAAGTAAAAGTAAGGTTATTATCGCAAAAAACTTTTTCATTTTCATATTAATTTTCCTCCAAACTTAAAGTCAGTTCTTCCCACTCGTTCATAAGCTTTTCAAGCTTTTCTTCCAGAGCTGTTTTTTCTTTTTGCAGTTCCATAAGCTTACCAACATTTGAGGAAATCTCAGGATTGGCAAATTCCTCATCGATAAGAGCGAGTTTTTCTTCAAGTTTTTCTATTTCCTTTTCACATTTGTTCAAGGCATTTGTTACTTTCTTTTTTTGAGCCTGTGCAGTCTTATTTTCAATCCATTCCTGCTTTGAGTCTGAGATTTCTGTAGGTTTTTCTTCTATATTATTATTTGAAAGATTGGCTGCACCTTCTACCGCCTCTCTTTTTTCAATATAGTAATCATAATTTCCTATATAGTTAAGTAATCTGTTTCCTGTAAGATCAAGAATCCTTGTTGCGGTCTTATTGATAAAGTATCTGTCATGTGATACATAGCAAATAGTACCAGGGAAACTGTTTAAGGCACTTTCAAGTACATCCTTACTTAGAATATCCAAATGGTTTGTAGGCTCATCCAAAAGCAGGAAATTTGCTTTTGATAACATAAGTTTAACCAAAGATACTCTGCCTCTTTCTCCACCTGAAAGATCACCGATCTTTTTATACACATCCTCACCTGTGAAAAGAAAAGCTGCAAGTATGTTTCTTATTTGAGTATTGTTCATCTCAGGGTAAGTATCTGAAATCTCATCAAACAAAGTCTTGTCCATATGAAGTACCTGGTGTTCCTGATCATAGTACGCAATGGAAACATTTGACCCGTAGATTACTTCACCGGTATCAGGAGTTAAAAGTCCGTTTATAATCTTTAGTAGGGTAGTCTTTCCTGTACCGTTATCACCTATAATAGCGACTCTTTCCCCTCTTTTTATTTCAAAATTTATATTTGAAAAGAGATGCTTTTCATCAAAACTCTTTGACAAATCATGTACTGTAAGCACATCCTTACCGCTTTCTTTTGAAATATCCAAAGAGAGTCTCATATTTTCTATATGAGTTTTTGGAGCTTCGACTCTTTCAATCTTTTCAAGCTGTTTTTGTCGGCTCTCGGCTCGTTTTATCGACTTTTCTCTGTTAAATTGCTTAAGCTTTGTAATAACAGCTTCCTGATGTTTTATTTCCTGTTGCTGATTCAAATATTCCTTCATTTTGGCATCTAAAAGCATCTGCTTTTTTGCGGAGAAGTCTGAATAGTTTCCGGAATACATTTGGACTTCGGCGTTTTCTATATCTATAACCTTACTTACTATCTTATCAAGAAAATATCTGTCATGTGAAACTATAATTACTGCACCCTTATAGTTTAGCAGATAGGATTCAAGCCATTCGATACTGCGAAGATCCAAATGGTTTGTCGGCTCGTCAAGTAAAATAATATCAGGTTCTTCCAAAAGCAGTTTTGCAAGGAATACTCTTGTTTTTTGACCTCCTGATAATGTATTTATCTTTCTGTCAAAATCATTTTCATCGAATCCAAGTCCTTTTAAAATACCGATGACTTTACTCTTTGCGGCATATCCGTCCATCAGCTCATAACTGTGAGTAAGAGCGGTATATGAAGAATATAACTCTTCAAGTGCCTCGCCTGAAAGATGTTGCATCTGTTCCTGCATCTCTAACATTCTTTTTTCCATATTAAGGATATGCTCTATAACTGTATATAGCTCATCTATAATACTTAATGTGGAATCTACATTATTTATCTGTCTTAAGTATCCGAGTTTTGCATCCTTTGCAAGTATAACATTACCGCTGTCGGCATGTTCCTCACCTGTAAGTATTTTTAGCAGTGTGGTTTTTCCGGCACCGTTTACACCGACAATGGCAACTTTTTCATGTTCATTGACTAAAAAATTTGCATCTTTTATTATCTCATTGCTTCCGAAAGACTTTGAGATATTTGTAGCATTTAAAATCAAAATTTGCCTCCTTAGTCATATAATCCACATAAGTATAGCTTAAATACATGCTTAAATGCAAGACAATTCATGATACAAATGAAGCCTTTATATGCTCAAAAACTTAATAAAATATATAATATTCACCATATATATCTGTATTGACATTTATATTAATAGATAATATACTAATTGTAGAATTCTTAACAAATGGAATTGCTGAGAATAATTTATAAATTAATATTTGGAACGGAATAAATATGGAAGAAAGAAAAATATCCAGAGCAGTCATTTCAAGACTGCCAAGATACTATAGATACTTAGGTGAACTCTCAGAAGAGGGTGTTGAAAGAATATCCTCAAAAGAACTCAGTGAGAGAATGAAGGTTACGGCTTCTCAAATCAGACAGGATTTAAATAACTTTGGAGGTTTCGGACAGCAGGGATACGGATATAATGTAAGATATCTGTATAATGAGATCGCAAAGATTTTAGGAATTGACCGTCAGCACAATATTATAATAATCGGTGCAGGTCATTTGGGACAGGCTATTGCAAATTATGCAAACTTTGAGAGAAGAGGTTTTCTTATTAAGGGAATGTTTGATGTGGATCCTAATCTTTTCGGAAAAACCATACGTGGTGCAAGAGTGTATTCTCTTGATAACCTTGAAAAGTTTGTATCTGAAAATGACATACAGATAGCGGCACTTACAATACCGAAGACCAGAGCAATGGAAGTTGCGGACAGACTTATAAAGTCCGGTATAAAGGCAATCTGGAATTTTGCACATACGGATTTATCGGTTCCGGATGATGTAGTTGTTGAGAATGTGCATCTTTCAGAATCTCTTATGAGGCTGTCATATAGAGTCAGTAATGTAGATGCCGTTCCTTTTGAAGGGAAGTATGATTAGAGGAATCGGCACTGATATAGTCGAAATAGACAGAATATCAAATGCAATTAAAAAGGAATTTTTTTTAAAGAAGGCTTTCAATGATAGTGAAATAGATATGGCCGGAGGCAGAAACAGAGACAGTTTTCTGGCCGGAAATTTTGCTACAAAGGAAGCCTTTGTAAAAGCATTGGGAACAGGTTTCAGAGGTGTTGAACTTAAGGACTTGGCGGTACTCAGAGATGAACTTGGAAAGCCTTTTATAAAAATCTGTAATAATTCAAACAGACATTTACAAGGAATTGATGAGAATAAAATCCATGTATCCATAAGCAATACCGACTCACTGGCAATTGCAATGGTAGTAATAGAAACAGACTAATATGTGGAGATGGGGATATGAGAATTCTTGATGAAACTGCATTAAAATATATACCTGAAAGAATTAAGAATGCAAATAAAGGCAGCTATGGGCATGTTCTGGTTATTGCCGGAAGTAACGGAATGAGCGGTGCAGCATTTTTGAGTGCAATGGCGGCATATCGTTCAGGCGCAGGTTTGGTTAGAATACTTACGGTAAGTAAAAATCGTACAATTTTACAAACACTTTTACCTGAAGCAATAATAACAACTTATGATGAGAGAGAAGCATATGAGAATAAGGAATGCTTTATAAATAAGATTAAGTCATGTCTTGATTGGTCAAGCGTAGTGGTACTTGGACCGGGACTTTCTACAGATTATTATGCTAAAATCATTGTAGAATATGTTTTGGCCGAATGTTATGTTCCTATGATAATTGATGCGGATGCTTTGAATATTATTGCAGCTGATACTACACTTACAAAGTATTATACAGATAATATCATTATCACTCCTCATATAGGGGAGATGTCAAGATTGATAGATGTATCTATAGATGATATATTATCGGATCCCGTAAAGTATGCCGAGGAATATGCAAATAAATACGGTATTACAGTAGTTTTAAAATCTCATCAAAGTGTTATCGCCGCAAAGGAGGATACATTTATAAATAAATCCGGAAGTGCAGCCATGGCAAAGGCCGGAAGCGGAGATGTTCTATGCGGTATAATTGCAGGCATGTTTTGTCTTGGCATAGATGATGATATGGCTGTGGCGCTTGGAGTTTTCATACACGGCATGGCCGGCAGTATTGCCGGTAAAAAACATGGAGAGCACAGTATTTTGGCAAGAGAAATTATAGATAATATAGGTGAAGTGCTTAATAGAAGGAAGAGAAATGGACTCATATAGACGTGCTTATGCAAAGGTTGATCTGGATGCAATAAAGCATAATTTAAAAGTTACAAAAAAAGCTTTAAAAGAGAATATGAAACTGGCGGCAATTGTAAAGGCTGACGGTTATGGACATGGAAGTGTTCCCGTATCATTATATATAAAAGATATTGTGGACTTTTTCTGCGTAGCCACACTTGAAGAAGGTGTTAATCTTAGATACCATGGTATCACAAATCCTATTTTGATACTGGCATGTATTCCAAGAAACAGCTACAAAGAATCAATAGTATTTGATATAAGGGAATCGGTTTTTACACTGGATCAGGCTAAGAAAATAAATGAAGAAGCCGGAGAGCTTGGGAAAAAGATATCTATTCATATCGCAATAGATACAGGTATGAACAGAATCGGTTTTAAGCCTACAAAAGAGAGTGCAAACATTATAAAAGAAATAAGTGAAATGGGTAATATTGAGATTGAAGGTATTTTCACACATTTTCACAGTGCTGATGAAAGTGATCTTACGTCTGCAAAAGAACAGGAGAGCTTATTCAGGCAATTTTTGGATTTACTAAAGAGTATGGGAATAGAACCTCCTATAGTACATGCTTCAAATTCAGCGGCTATAGTAAACGGTATCGGTACAGACTTTGATATGGTGCGTTTGGGAATTACAATGTATGGTGTTGCACCTTCAAATGAAGTGAATTTGACTGACTTTGACTACAGGCCGGCATTAAGCATTTACTCAACAATTACATATATAAAGAGAATAAAAGCAGGTGAATGTGTAAGCTACGGCGCCACTTTTAGAGCTGAAAAAGATATGGACATTGCTACAATTTCCTTCGGATATGCAGACGGATATCCCAGAGATTTGAGTAATAAGGGATATGTATTGATTAACGGTGTAAAATGTAATATTATCGGCAGAATATGCATGGATCAGACAATAGTCGATGTCAGCAATGTTCCAAATGTTAATATAGGAGATACGGTAGTTATTTTAGGAAAAAGCGATGGATACAGTATAACTGTTGACGAGCTCACAAAAGATTCAAACACTTTTTCCTATGAATTTATTTGCGGTATTAATAAGAGAGTACCGAGACTTTACTATTCAAATGGTGAATATGTTGGTAAAAAGGACTATATAAGAGATCTATACACTATGATATAGTCCTTAAAAGTTTTAGATATAAGATAAGTAGGAGTTTTTCATGGACGATGCTCATTCGGCATTATTAATTATAATTTGTGTAATTGTATTATTTATTAATTTTTCGATTCATTCGTTTAATTCAGCTATAAATGAGCTGAACAGTTCGGATATTGACGAGGATAAAAACGGGGAGAGACTGAAGTATCACATAGATAATATCGGTAAAGTACTTTACTGCATGTATATAATAAATGTTCTTTCCGGAATATTTTTCGGATGGTTTTTTGTCAGGTTGTTTTCATCCGGTATAAAATCAATATTATCAAATTTTTTACCCTTATCGGTATCCACGTTTTTTTCTATACTGATTGTATTATTACTGTTTTGCATATTTTTTGTTGTGTTCGGTATATCAATACCGAACAAGCTTGCAAGAAAAGCGCCTAAAAAAAGTGCTTATACATTTATGAACATTTCAAGTGTTTTGATTTTACTTTTTTTACCGGTTATTTATATTGTTGACAGTATTTCATATGTTATTTTGAAGGTGTTCGGACTTGATATAAAGGCACAGCTGGAAACTGTAAGTGAAGAAGATATAATGAGTATGGTAAATGAAGGCCACGAGCAGGGTATCTTTGAAGGTTCTGAAGCTGAAATGATCACAAATATCTTCGAGCTTAATGATAAGCAGGCAAGAGATGTTATGACACACAGAAAAAATGTTGTATTTATAAACGGTGAAGACAGCTTACAGACTGTAATTGATTTTATGCTTACTTCAGGTATCAATTCCAGATATCCTGTGTATGATGATAATATAGACAGCATAATGGGTATTTTAAATATGAAAGATGCGCTTATATGTGAAAATACGTCAGATTATCAGAATACTTCAATCAAGGATATACCTAATATTTTGAGACCGATTACATTTGTTCCGGAAAATAAAAACCTTGTTACATTGTTTAAGGATATGCAATCTCAGAAAAATCATATGGTAATTGTAGTGGATGAATATGGACAGACCTCAGGTATAGTTACTATGGAAGATATACTTGAAGAGATTGTAGGAAATATAATGGATGAATACGATGAAGATGAGGAGCTTATAAAAGAGCTTCCTGACGGTTCATTTATAATGAAGGGAATGACTCCACTGTCTGATATAGAAGATATTTTAAATATAAAATTTGATGAAGAGGAGTTGGAAAATTTTGATACTATAAATGGTCTTATGATATCAAGACTTGACAGGATACCGGAGGATAATGAGAAATTCGATATAATAATGTATGGCTACGAGTTTAAAGCCTTACATGTATCAAACAGAATGATCAATACCATTAAAGTAACAGAATTACAAGAGGATGAAAAGCTTAACGAAGAATAAATTGTTTTTACCTTTAAATATGTTTAAGGACAGGGAGTATCTCAGTAGAGTATTATATATAGCACTTCCGGTATCGTTCCAAACATTTTTAAAAATGATAGTAAATTTTGTAGACACTGTAATGATAGGGAAGTTGGGGGAGACCGCCATTGCAGGTGTAGGGTTGGCAAATAAATATTTCTTTGTTTTTATATTGTTGATATTCGGAATAGAAAGCGGTACCGGAGTATTGGCATCACAATACTGGGGGAACAATGATATAAAAAACATAAGAAAAGTACTTGGAATCGGACTGTTATTATCAATTACCGGTAGTATTATTTTTTCGTCTGTTGCATTTATTATGCCGGATAAATTGATGATGATATTTACGGAATCTGATAATGCGATTGCTATAGGTGTCGCTTATCTGGGTGTTGTATGTATTTCATATCCATTTACTGCTGCAACCGATATATATGTATCTATAATGCGTGCAGTAGGAGAAGTAAAGGTACTGGTTATATCAAGTATTTTTGCAATTATAGTTAATATTATATTGAATTATATTTTGATATTCGGTAAATTCGGCATGCCTGTACTTGGAGTTGTAGGTGCGGCTGTTGCGACAGTAGCGGCAAGAATATTTGAATTTTTATTGACAATTATACTTATATCAATAAAGAAATCACCTATCATATGTTCCGTAGCAAAGTTAAATCCGTTTTCAAAAGAGTTGATATCACAGTTTGGAAAAACGGCTTTACCTGTAATAATCAATGAATTTTTCTGGGGAGTAGGCACCACACTTTTTTCTATAGCATACGGAAGAATGGGAGATGCCGCTATAGCTTCGATAACCATTTCAACTGCATTACAGGATTTGCTGGTAGTATCTTTCCAGGGAATTGCAATAGCAACAGTAATTATACTTGGAAATGAGATGGGAGCAAATAATCTTAAAAAAGCTAAAGAATATGGCTCATATTCTTATGTTTTAACTTCTTTAGTAGGACTTTTTGCATCCATACTTATTATGATATTCAGGATACCTTTCGTATCACTCTATAAAGTTTCCGATAATGTGATAGAGAATGTAAAGTTATGCCTTATGGTGTTTGCTTTTTTCTTCCCTTTTAAAGCGATTGCAACTGTAAATATCGTAGGCATACTTAGAAGTGGAGGAGATACATTGGCTTGTCTGTTCTTGGATTTATCTGCAGTTTGGCTTATAGGTGTACCCATGGCATTTATTGGAGGATTATATTTTAAATTTCCCATTTATATAGTTTATGCAATGGTACTTTCATCGGAAGTTTATAAAGCATTGGTAGGATACATCAGATACAAACAGGGGAAATGGTTGAAAAACCTTGCCATAGAATTGACAGCAAATTAATTTCAGTATAAAATAGTTTTTTGGATTAGTAAATAAAGGAGATATTATGTCAGGACATTCAAAATTTGCAAATATTAAACATAAAAAAGAGAAAAATGATGCGGCGAAGGGTAAAATATTTACTGTAATCGGAAGAGAGATAGCAGTAGCGGTAAAAGAGGGCGGACCTGACCCGAACAATAACTCAAGACTTAGAGATGTTATTGCAAAGGCAAAGGCAAACAATGTACCAAATGATACAATTGAAAGAGGTATTAAAAAGGCTGCCGGTGATGTAAACTCTGTAAACTATGAGCAGAACACTTATGAAGGCTATGGTCCTAACGGTGTTGCAATTATTGTTGAGACATTGACAGATAATAAAAACAGAACTGCAGCAAATGTAAGAGCCGCTTTTACAAAAGGTGGTGGAAATATAGGGACACCAGGCTGTGTATCATTTATGTTTGATAAAAGAGGACAAATTCTTATAGATAAAGAAGAGTGCGATATGGATGCTGATGAGCTTATGATGGCCGCACTTGACCTTGGTGCTGAGGACTTCAATGACGAGGAGGACAGCTATGAGATACTTACAGATTCTGAGAATTTCTCAGCGGTAAGAGAAGGACTTGAAAAGCTTGGTGTACCAATGGCTGATGCTGAAGTTACCATGATTCCTCAAAACTGGGTTACACTTTCAGATGAAGAAGATATCAAGAAGATGAATCGTATCTTGGATCTTTTAGATGCAGAAGATGATGTACAAAATGTATATCATAGCTGGGATGAGTAATATGACATTACCAAAGGATCCGGTGATGTTATTATCACTTATAAATACAAAGCTCAGAGATTATAATTCATCATTGGATGATTTATGTAAAGAGTATAATTTGGATAAAGAGTATATTATAGAAAAGCTTTCAATGATTGATTATCATTATAACGAAGAGCGTAACCAATTTGTATAATTCTATTTGTTAATATTTCATATTGCTCATATTATAATTATAAAATAGTATTTAAATAGTTAGTCATTACTAATTATTTAAATACTATTTTTTGTTTGAAGGAGAATAAGAATGACAGTTTATCAGGTAAGAAGAATCTTTAAAAAGGATATTATATTTTTTTGTAGTATACTAAATTTGTTTATGTTTATTATAAGTTGTATAGTATTTTATTGGTCGGGATATATTCGTGATCAATATAATATAATGAACGATGGAGAATACTTTGAGACTTTTTATTTATTTTGTATTGTTATAATTGAGATATTTGTATTGTCTTTAATATATTTTTTAAGACAATATAAATTAGGAATACATAAAGTATTTTATCTATTGTATATAGTTTTACTTATATTGTTTGTATCTAAAACTGTAAATTGTATTATATACTATAACAATTATAGTAAAGAAGAGTATAGTAAATCACATAAGGTTTCATTAACAGTAGTACATAGTCGATTGCAGGAGAGTAGTAACAATAAAGACATGTAATTGTTGTAACATCTGTTACTTTGTGATTATAAGAAAGATTTAGTGATTAGGATTTAGTAGATCTGATATTAAAATGATTTAAAAATATTAAATTTATAGTTTAAAAATATTAAATCAAGAAAATACAGTAATATATTACATAAATAGAAAATATAGTAGAGAAAAAGCATGTCTAAAAACTTTGGGAATCAATAATTGGATAAATGATATTACATATAAATATGCCCGGATATTATTATAAGTTAATGAAATAAAAATAGTTTTATGTAAGCCGTGATCACTTTAAGCATAAATATTTGACTATCTTAAACCTCTAATAGAATAATATAATCGAAATAATGAAATCATATTATAAAGAATAAAGTGAAATAAAGATAAAAAAGAAGCTATAAAGCGTATTATAGGTCTTAAAATAGTATATTAAAGAGTATTGCAGAGCTAAAAGAGGGGGATTTATTGCTTTTGAGCTTTATTTATATAGATATAATTATTCGCAAAACTCAAGTTTAACGAATAGTTTATATGATAAAAATATAGAGAGTTTAATGCACTAAACTCTCTATATGCACGCTACTTTGACAGCTGTAACAATACAGCATTTATTATTGCTGCGCATACATTACTTCCGCCTTTGTTTCCGTCACATATTATTGCAGGTATATTACGTTGCTTTACAAGTTCTTTTGCTTCTATTACATTTACAAAGCCTACAGGTGCCGCAATTATAAAATCAGGCTTATACTTATCCAACAGTTCATTGATCCTTATAAGTGCTGTAGGTGCATTACCTACAGCAAATACTATCGGTATTTTTTTACCTGTCAAAGCTTCTTTTTCTTCGTGCATTTTATATGCCAGATCTATAGCCGCATTTGCTCTTGTCGTATTATTTTTCTTTGCATATTCTATGGTCTTTTCGTCGGCAATTAAGCATAAAGGTTCAATACCGAATTTACCGGTCAAAATACGCTTATTGATACCGCTAAGTGCCATATTTGTATCTGTAAATATCATTGCACCGGATTGTATACAATCTTTAATTGTTTGCAATGCATTGTTTTGGAAAATGACATTATTTTGATAATCAAAATCCGCTGTTGTATGTATTGTCCTTTTTACTACCAAAAGCTCATCTTCTGAGTAAAATTTCAGTCTGTTTTCATCCATCCGGGATGTCAATATTTCAAAACTTTTCTTTTCTATATCTTCAGGTCTTACTTCTAACATAAAACTCCTTTTCTATATTTACTTTTCTGATTTATCCAGTATATTAAGTATTGCATTTATATCCAATGACTCCTCAATTAAATTAGCAAGCAGATCATATTGTGACTCTTTGTAGATATCAAAATCATTAATATTTGTATCTATTGTAACTTTCTTACCTGTTTTCTTTATTAGACCGGAAATAATTGCATCTACAAAATTGTCATTTTCAAATATACCATGTATATAGGTACCCATTATATTATTATTTACAAAACCGCCATTGTCAGTAATATCGGACTTTGTAAAAGGATTCTCCTTAGGATCTATTGTACTTCCCATATGAATTTCATAGCCCTTTATAGTGGAATTGCATAAATCAATAAAATCAGGTGTATTTATTATTTCTGTTTCAGTTTGTCTTGTTGTTTTCTCTTTTGCAAAAATTGTGCTGAAGTTTAAAAGTTTTAAACCTTCTTCAGTGCCCCCTTCTTCTACACCGTATTCATCTATAAGCTCATTTCCAAGCATTTGGAATCCTCCACAGATTCCGATAATATTTTTTTTAGACAGATTAGTATGAGTAAATCCCATATTTTTTAGCCATCTTAGATCGTACAAGGTATTTTTTGTACCTGGGATTATAACAAGATCCGCATCTTCCATTTCCTTTGGAGTGCTGATATATTTCATTACAATTTCTTTTCTTCTGCTAAGCGGATTGAAGTCTGTAAAATTTGAAATATGAGGTAACTTTATAATTGCTATATTTATTTTTTTTGTATTAAATATTACATTATTTGTTTCCAGTCTCTCAGATAAAGAATCTTCATCATCTATATCTATCTTCTTCATTGGTATAACACCCAATACCGGAATATCTATATTTATTTTTTTAAAATGCTCTGCCAGCATATCAAATCCCGGTGTAAGTAAATTTTTATCACCTCTGAATTTATTTATAACTATACCCTTTATTCTTGCTTTAGCGTCATCATCCATTAAGGCAACAGTACCGTAAACAGATGCAAATACACCACCTCTGTCTATATCGGCAACCAAAATAACAGGAGCATCAACAAGCTTTGCTAAGCCCATATTTACAATATCATTTTCATTTAAGTTTATTTCAGCAGGTGAACCTGCCCCTTCTATAACTATGATATCATATGATTCACAAAGTTTATTATATGCTTCAAGTATATATGGTATAAATTTTTTCTTGTTTTTGTAATACTCAGAGGCTCCCATATTTGCATGAACCTTGCCGTTTAGAATCACTTGACTTCCTGTATTTGAAGTAGGCTTTAAAAGTATAGGATTCATTTCAACAGAAGGTTTGATACCTGCCGCTTCCGCCTGCATTACCTGTGCTCTGCCCATTTCCATTCCGTCTTCCGTTATATAAGAATTCAGAGCCATATTCTGTGATTTGAAAGGTGCTACTTTAAAACCTTTTCTTTTTAACATTCTGCAAAGTCCGGCAACCAGAAAACTTTTACCGGAGTTTGACATTGTGCCTTGAACCATTATAACTTTTGTCATATATGTTACCTCTCGATAAGTTCTTTAATATTTTCAAACAATATCATGTTGTCCGAGTTTGTCCTTACAGCAACTCTAAAATAGGTATCATCCATTCCCCTATAGTCTGAACAGTCTCTGACAATAACTCCTTGATTTAACAGAGCATTTGACAGATTTTTTTTGTATCTGCAAAGAAGAAAATTTGCTTTAGAATCAAAAACTTCTATCCCGACAGATTTAAGATTTTTTAATAATATACTCTTCTCCTTTTGTATTTTTAAAACAACCTGACTCATATCCTGTGTTAAAGAAAACTTTGCAGCCTCAAGTGCTAAAGTATTAATATCCCATGAAGGAGTGAGTTTGTTTAAGTTTTCTATTATTTTTTTATTTTCAGTCAAAAGATAGCCGAATCTAAGACCCGGAAAGGCATATAATTTGGTCAGAGATCTAAGTATTGCCAAATTGGTATATTTTGAAAGATTGGATATCTGCGAATACTTTTCACCGTCTTCAACAAATTCCAAAAAACATTCATCAAGTAAGACAAATATATTTTCAGTTTTACAATACTCAAGTAATCTTTGTAACAGTTCCTCCTCTATCAGATATCCGGTTGGATTATTTGGATTTGTTAATACTAAAATATCAATATTGTCTGATAATATATCAAATATTTCGTTTGTTATCTTAAATCCGTTCATATCATAATAAACTATATTTGCTGACACAGATTCTGCAGCAAGTCTATAGGTTTCAAAACTTGGTGCAGGTATACATATATTTAATTTTTTATCAAATATACTGAATAGCCTGAAAATAATGCTGTTAGCACCGTTTCCAAGATAGATACACTCTTCACTTACATCATGCTTCCGGCTTATCAAAGCCTTTATTTCACTGTAATCTTGATTCGGATAATGTACTAAAATATCTATAGATTCCTTTAAAATATCTTTTAAATTAGGATCTATACCATAAGGATTTATACTTGCAGAAAAATCTATATATTTCTTTCCGCTTTTGGAGAATTCTAAAAGTCTACCTCCGTGCATCTTTGGCCTCTCTATATTCATGGCTGAAATGCTTGTCATAGAGTTTACTGAGCTCAAATTCATCAGCTAAAAATCTGCCGACATATACAAGAGCTGTTTTATTTATATCAGCATTCTTAACCTCTCCTGCAATATTTTCCAGAGTAGACATTATAATCTTTTGATCGGGCCAGCTGGCCTTATATACTACTGCCGCAGGGGTATCCTTAGGATAAGAAGTCATAAGTTTATTTGCCAATTCCTCAATACTTGCAATACTTAAGAATATAGCCATACTTGCCTGTATCTTTGCAAGATTTTCAATACTCTCAGCCTCAGGAACCGGAGTTCTCCCGGCCATTCTTGTAAGAATCATTGTCTGTGTAACACCGGGGAGGGTAAATTCACGCTTTAAAGCGGCTGCACCTGCAAACACCGAGCTTACACCCGGCACAACCTCGTATTCTATACCCTTTTTATCAAGAGCTACCATTTGCTCTCTGATAGCACCGTACATGGCAGGGTCACCTGTATGAACCCTGGCTATACTAAGTCCCTTTTCATTTGAATCAAATATTATATCAAGCACCTCATCCAAACTAAGTGATGCTGAATTTACGAGCTTTGCTTCGGTTTTAATATCTTTAAACAACTCTTTATTTACAAGAGAACCCGTATAAATAATAACATCCGAATTGTCTATAATTCTCTTTCCTTTAATTGTCAAAAGCTCAGGATCTCCGGCTCCTGCACCTATAAAATAAAGCATGCTACTCCTCCAATTATCAAATTTATTATGAGTAAAACTATATAAGATAAATATGTAATATTATTCACTTTTACAATATCATCAGCATTTACAGTATTATTTCCGTCTCCGATACTTCTTTTTTTTACCAACTTACCAAAATAATATGCATCACCGAGCAGTTTTGTATTTAAAAAACCTGCAATTACACTCTCCGTTTGTCCGGCATTAGGACTGGAGTGAATATATCTGTATTTAAAAAACGCCTGACCGGAGTTCTTAAACATGTTAAAATTGTTTTTAACAATTGATACAATAAAAATAATGAAAAGAAGAGTAATAGCGGAAAATCTTGCAGGTAAGAAATTAACCACATCATCAAGCTTTGCCGCCACTTTACCTATATAAAAATATTTTTCATCCTTATAGCCTATCATAGAATCCATTGTATTTACAGCCTTGTATATAACAGGTAGGGCTAAAATAAGCCATGAAAGATTTCTATCAAAGAATATTGCAATTATAGCACCCAATGTGGCGTAAAACCATGGCGCTACAATTCCGTCAGACATATTTTCAGCCACAGTTTCTATAACAGCCTTTGTTATCTGTTCAAAATCAAGACGGTCTGTATCCCTTCCCACTATCATAGATAGTGATCTCCTAGCCTCATCTATATCGCCTGATTTTATGGAATGACATACTTTCATACTCTCATATCTTAATGAGGCTTTAGCAAAAATCTGAAAGAATAAAAAGCATTCCACAATAAAACCTAAATAGAAATTTATTTTGTATATAAATATATCAATAAAATATACGAGAAAACCCCAAAATAATATATTTAAAAACACAATAAGAAATCCGGCAAACAATAGTCCGGTTTTTGTTTTAAATATTTTTCTGAAAAGTTTTTCAAGACCGGAAATACTGTTTCCCATAAATCTAACTAAATGCGGTAAATTATGAAAATCTCTAATAAAGAAATCCAAGATAAATCCGGAAATAAATGCCAAATAATGAATCATTTCTGTTTAAGGTGCCAGTGCCAGTACCAAAACCACAACAAGCTCGGCAAGTTGTAGGAAATAGCCGGCCAAATCACCTGTAATACCCCCAAACTCTTCAAAAGATTTCACTCTATAATATAAAAAAACTAAAAATGTTGAAATTGCACATAATAATCCATAATTAACATTGACTATAATCATGGCAGCGCTTCCTAGTAAAATAAATATAATAAGTACTGTCCTATTTGTATATATAAGACTCTTTTCCGAAAATTCAAAGGCCAATCCGCTACCTCTGGCATTCTTAAATACTATTAAAGCCAACGCGCTGTATGCCCTTATAAGCATATATGAAATAGCCAGTATGTATATCTTTACAACACTGTTAAATGTGAGCATAGCTGCAAAATATAATAATATATAGACCAAACCACCTATTATGGCGAAAGCCCCGGAATTGGAATCCTTTAATATAGCAAGCTTTTTTTGTTTATCCTGATTTGACCCCAGTGCATCCATTGTATCTAAAAAGCCGTCCATATGTATGCCTCCTGTATATAAAATAGGTAAAACCGTAAGAAAAGCCGCGATTAATATAGGATTGATTCTAAGTTTATAAAAAAATAAGGAAAATACAATCAAAAAAATTCCTTCCACAATACCGACTACAGGTAAAAATAAAAGGCAATATTTCATATTTTCTTTTTCCCATTTAAAACTCCTTACAGGAATCTTTGAATACATGGCAAATGTGATTGCCATTGATTTTAATAAATTGCTCATTTTAACTTTCTATCATAGGGTAGACCGTAGACTACCTCTATAACCCTGTCTGCTACCTCAATTATTTGTTTATGCAGAGAATACAAACAATCAATAAATATATCAAGTTCTCTGCTTTGATTTTTTTCGGTAGAAAATATATCATTTCCTACAATAAAAACAGAATTACATCTGCTTTTAAGAGTAATTATATCAGAAAAAATCTCTTCTGTAATCTGTTTAAAGTTATTTTTGAGTCCTGATTCATCAAAAAGATTATTGGACAAAAGGTTTGTCAAATCTTCAAGCAAAATATTGTCTTCGAAATTTACATTCAAATCTTTAATATGTCTCGGTTCTTCAACAGCAAAAAAGCCCTTACCTGCTCTTTGCAAGAGATGCTTTTGTACTCTTTTACAGGCATAATCTCCGATATTTTCCATTGTTGCAAGATATATTTTTTTATCAAACTTCTCCGATATAAGACTTTCGGCATATTCAGACTTTCCGCTTGATACACCGCCATAAATATAAACTATCATACAAATCTTTCATACTCATCTATCTTAATATCGGAAAAAGAGGCATTTTTAGTATAAATTTCAGATACAAGATCAAGGAGTGAGAAAAGCAGGGCGCAACCGCTTCCCTCTCCAAGAGCAAGTGAAGCGTCAATAACCGGATTCAACTCTAAAATTTTAAATATAGCGGAGGCTACAGGTTCACGGCTTAGATGTGAGGCAATCATATACGCTTTGCACAGAGGATTGAAAAAGTATGCCAAAAGTGCCGCAATCTCTGAAATTACACCGTCTATTACTATAGGAATCTTGTATATAGCTCCACCGATAAAAATCCCGGTAAGGGCGGCTATATCCAAACCTCCAATTGATGAAAGCAAGTCGACTACAGTTAAAATCCTTGTATCATCAGACGAATTGATTAAATCCAAGAATGTTTTATCTCTAAAACCGTACTTTTCTATGGCACCTTCTATAACTTCTATTTTTCTTTTAAGTTTCATATCATTTAATCCCGCACCACGTCCTGTAACATTTGTAACAGGTAGATTTAATAGAGCGGCTGAAAGTGCCGATGATGTAGTGGTATTTCCTATACCCATTTCACCGGTACCTATTATATTGATACCGTTATTTTTTAAATTTTCCACTATTTCAATACCGGTAAAAATTGCTCTTAAACTTATATCTATAGGCATTGCCTTTTCTTTGTAAAAGTTATTTGTTCCATGCATTAACTTATGATTGATAACACCCATTGAATAAATATCGATATCAAAGCTGTCTATACCCATATCAATAACCATAAGGTCGGAACCGGCGGATTTACATAAAACAGATATACTTGATGTACCAAGAACCATACTTTTTGCGACAGCTAAAGTCACTTCTTTACCTGATTGAGATATACCCTCTTCGACCACTCCATTGTCGGCACACATAACTGTGACACATTTCTTGTCTATACATGGGATTTCACTTTCAAATATAGCTGAGAGTTTTTGGAATATTCTCTCAAATTCTCCAAGACTGTCAAGAGGTTTTGCAATACTGTCCCAGTGTTTTTTTGCAAGTTTTTCGTATACTGTTGAAGTATTTGTAATTCGGGATAAGAGATTTTTAAATTTATCCAGTAATTCATTTTGTATATTTGTTAAAACCGGTGGTTTATACATTTCTTTGCCTCTCTAAATATTCAACTAAATTCTCTACTAAAAATTCATAGCCACGAAGGTAAATATGTGGAAATCCGGCAAATATATTCTCATATGCATTGACACAGTTCCATTCCTTACTTTTATTTGCCTTCACTGCATGTGCATACTCGCCGTTGTTTGTAGAGTCATAGTAATGGAACTCATGACTGCGAAACTTTTGATTTTTTTTCATCAAGAAACTGTCTGATTTTGCTTCTATTTCAATATAACCAAATCTTACAAGTTTTTGAGTTTTAAAGGCTTTTGCCTCTATCAAGCCTACCCCTTTAAAAACTTCACCATTATTGTTCTCAAAGCTTTCATGAAGATAAATAAAGCCTCCACACTCAGCAATAATCGGTATATTCTTTGCCTCTTTTATACTGTTTAGCATGGAAGTATTTGAACTCAATTCTTTTGCATAAAGCTCGGGATAACCTCCTGAAAGCCATGTAGCATCTATATTATCAGGCAGTTTTTTATCATGTATGGGACTGAATTTCACTATATCAAAACCGTATTCTTTTAATACCTCTATATTTTCTTCGTAGGTAAAAGAAAATGCTTCATCATAGGCAAAGGCAAGTCTATACTTTGGAATTTTAGGATCGGATTTTGCGGTAAAGTTATCAGAACTCTCAATTTTGACAATAAACTTATAAAGTGCATCAAAATCAAGGTTTTTTTCAAGCTGCTCTGATACTCTTTCTACTATTGAGAATATATCCTTTTGAGGTTCATACAGTCCAAGGTGACGACTTTCTATACGATAGCTTTCATCCATGTATAGATAGCCCAGTAAAACAAGATCCATAGCATTGATTTTTGTCTTTAACAATTCAATATCACAGTCAGGTGGCAATTTATTTACAATAACCGCTTTCACACGATGGGAAAACTTGTTAAGATATTCTTCAAGATTTTTGATTTCATCCATATCTACTACAAGAATAACATCAACGCCTATTTCTTCCGAAACTATACAGGCGCTACATCTTTTACCCTCACCGTATACTCCGTCAAAAAGTCCCATAGCACCTTCAATAATGGCTGTATCATATAAAAAGTTTTTGAAGAAGAGATTTTTCAATTCTCCGGGTCTATATTCCGGTTCCAAAAAGAAAGGATCCAGATTAGTAGACGGACTTCCTGCAATTTTTTCATGATACATGGTATCTATATAGTCCGGTCCTGTTTTATATATAGAAATGGTATTCCCTATTTTTTTTAATATATTTATAAGCCCCAATGTAATAAGAGTTTTTCCGCTCCCTGATTTCATTGCCGAAACCATAAAGGCTTGTTTTTCCTTTGGTAATATCATAAATTTAACTTCTCAAATACTGAATGTATTCTTTTATTCTTTCCTCAAGTTTATCTCTGTTTTCAACCAAATGAGGATAAAAGCCTGTTACACCGTATGAAATCATTTTACACAGTCCTGAAAATCTATAAGCTTCTTCACCCTTTTTATTTTCAGTCTGTATTGCTCTTTCAATTTCTGCTTCGTAGGATACTGATTCCAAAGTTTGTCTGCCGGCAATCTTTAAATAAAATTTCCAAGTATTTTCCTGTGTATCTTCTTTAGTACGAGGGACGGAATATACTCTTTTCATATTGGCAACAATCTCATCTTTTTTATTTATCTCACCTTCGGTTTCATAAATATAAGCCTGTAATCCCCAAATAGATAAAATCCAAGTCCAAATATTAAAATCAATCTTTTCAGGTATATCAATATTTACAAGATTATATATATTTAAGATTTCATCCTTATAATCATAAATATAAAGCCAAAAAGCCAATTCATATAGATTTGTCATGTCTTTACTTCTTGTAAGAGCAAAACTCTTTGAGAGCTTCTTACAAAGCTTTACAATATTCTTTTCCTTATATTTTAAGCTAAGCTCATCAAAATTCATCTTCCATCTCCCAATCATAATCTTCTTCATTAAAGTCATCTTCAAGAAAGCCCTCAATAATTCTTTCACTATGATTTCCGTCAGCTTTTGTTTCAAGTAAGGCCCAGTTTAAATCATCTTCTTGCGCCCTTGGGTTTCCCTCTTCAAGAAAAGAATAAAACTTTGATATAACAGCTTTTGTATAAATCTGTAAAAACTTTCGAGCCTCACTCTCACTGAAGCAATCGTTAAATTTGTCAAGAAGTTCACTGTCATCTTCATAAAATTCATCGGCAAGCTCAAGATTTCCTTCAATATCTCTTACTATCTTTTGCATTTCCTTAAAAACCGACATCCTGGCAAATTGTGGAATGTTTTCTGTAACTTCACTGTATGCGGCAGGTATATTATTCTTAAAACCGGCATTATTCATCTTTATAACAAGATCAAGTATTGCCTGCTGCTTTTCTTTATCCAAAGTTGAAATATTGGATAAATAGAATTCTTTAGCTTTATCATCTAATTTTTCGTTTGTAATAACTCTTTTCAATTCTTCAAATGTGTCCATAAAGACCTCCGATATGTTTATATAAATACTTTATCACATCTTTTCTATAAGTAAAGTAAACCTTTACAGTAAATATATTCTTATATAAAAAAGCCGCCACATATTGTGACAGCCTTTTAACATCATCTTCTATCATTCTTTACTATAAACAATATACATTACAACTCCAATAAGGAGCATACCACCTATTATATTACCGATTGTTACAGGAAGTTCGTTTGTAAGTAAAAAGTTTTTCCAGTTCAATGTTGCAAGTTTTTCAGCAGTTATTCCATACTTTGTCATAGCTACTTCCGCATATTTGCTGTTACCGGCGGCAAATATACCTGCAGGAATATAGAACATATTTGCAACACAGTGCTCAAATCCTCCTGTTACAAAAGTCATAATAGGTAAAAAGCTTGCCAATACCTTTCCTGATATGTCTTTAGACAAACCTGCCATAACTACTCCAAGACAGACAAAGAAGTTACATAATATACCTGATATAAGTGCGGAACTGAAAGGTATATTTGCTTTTGACAATGCAAGTTTTATTGTAAATGCACCCATCAGGCCGTCGCTGTATTTGAACTGACCGCTGAAAGCTACCAGTATTGCAAATAAAAGTCCACCTATAAGATTAGATATAAATACAACGATAAGCACTCTAATCATATCCGATACCTTATATTTTCCTTTTAAAACACCGATTATCATAAGGCATGCACCTGTAAAGAGTTCACCGCCAAACAATACCATCATTACAAAACCTATAGGGAATACCAGTCCTGCTACAAGTCTTGCAATTCCTGTATTTGAAATATCGTGTATCGCTACACTGCTCGCCATTGCTCCTGCTCCTATAAGCATACCGGCAAGGATTCCCAATAAAATCATTTTGTGTAGCGGACGTTTTACTTTGCCTTCACCGGCTTCTATGAGATTTTGTGTAACCTCAGCTGTAGTATTTGAAAAGTTCATAAATACATTTCTCTCCTATTCTTGTTAAAAAAATAACCTTATATATTTTACAAAAAATAGGATATATGTCAAGACAAAATGAATTTATACCCTCCTAATTTTTACATTTTAATTACGCCTATAAACACCATATTCTGTGCTATCATCATATTATAAGTTCCGACTTCTTTTGACTTAGATACATTTACAGCTGTGATTTCGGTATCATAACCTTTTTCTTTTGCAAGTTTTACTATGTCTGTTATCTGTGCAATAGTTTCCATTGTTATAGCTGAGATTACGATAGTAGGATTTTTCTTTGAGGTAAATATCATCTCCATCATACTGATAAGTTCACCGGCGCTGCCACCTATAAAGATTTTATCCGCATCTAAGATATTATCAAGTCCGTCAGGTGCTTTTGCATGTATAAGCTCTATATTTTCAGCACTGAAATTATGAATATTCTTTTTTATAAGTTCTACTGCAACAGGATTTTTTTCTATAGCATATACTTTTCCTTCATATGCAAGCCTTGACATTTCAATACTTATAGATCCACTTCCTGCACCTATATCATAGCAGATACTGTTTGGACAAACATCCAACTTACTCATAATAACGGCTCTAACTTCGGATTTTGTTATCGGCACTTTATCTCTTGCAAATACTTCATCGGGAAGTCCGATACTTATAGACTTATCTGCATCCGGATTTGAAATAAGCATACAGTTTAAATCAGATATTTCCATTTCTATAAGTTTAGATGCCTTTGCCTTTGTTATTCTTTCATTTTCATAAGAAAGATTTTCTCCCAGTGTTATATCAAGGTCAAAGAATCCGAAGTCTATAAGTTTTCTACAGATTTCCTTTACTCCTTCACCCTTAGATGTGATAATAAATGTATATTCATTTGAATCTATATTGTGATATAAAAGCTCTTCCTTACCATGGAATGATAATATCTTTACTTTTGAAATATCGGTATTTGACTTTGCACATAAATAGCTAAGACTTGATATTCCGGGAAATGTATTTATATTGCAGTCTTTAAAATCCTTTAATTTATCAAAAAGTTTTAAACTTCCGCTAAAAAGAGAAATATCCCCACTGAATACTACAGCTGTTTCGCTATCCATATTTTCTCTTATTATTTCAATTATCTTATCTGTATTATACTCTGTAAAATATTTTTTATTCGGAAAATCTTCTTTTACACTGTCAACTATTCTTTTTGCACCGATAATTACTGAAGACCTTTCCAGTGCAGAAATTGCAGCTTTTGTTAAAAGGTTTGGATTTCCAAGTCCAATTCCTACAAGATTTATATTTTTTGTATTTACCATACTTATCCCTGTTTACTATATATATTATTTAAATTAAATTTGCAAACATCTACAGAAATACCTGTTATCTCAGTCTTCGGCATAATAATCACAGGAATACAACCGGTATTTTTTGCCGCCTCTATCTTTTCTTCAAAGCCACCGCTTCTTCCCGATAATTTACTTACAAGATATTTGCAATCAAATTCTTTTATAATTGCTTCGTTTAAAGTTTTAGAAAAAGGTCCCTGCATTGCAATAATATTCTTTGAAGGTACACCGGCAGATATACAGGCATTTATAGAGTCTATACTTGGAAGTACCCTTGGAAATATACGATTTGACAGCTCACTGAAAGCTGATATTTCCTTACTGCCTGTTGTAAGTAAAATATTTCCTTCTGTATTCAAAAGATAATTAACCGCATCAAAATTACTTGAAAACTCAAGAACATCTTCTAAACTCACATCCATAGACTCTCTTTTTATTTTAAAAAAAGTGATATTTTTTTCTAAGAGTTTTAATGCAGATTCTATATTTTTAGATATATCATAAGCATATGGATGTGTTGAATCTATGACGCAGGATATATTATTTTCTTTTATAAGCTTAGCTATCTCTTCTGTACCCAGTCGTTTATTACTAACTTTGACAGTTTTAAATTCCGGAAGAACTTCCTTGCCATACTCGGTAGCTACACATAGTATAGTATCTATTTTAAGCTTATCACAGTAGGTAGCAATCTCTCTTCCTTCAGTAGTACCGCCAAAGATTAAAACATCACTCATTGGAGTATCCTCTTGGCGTTACAAGTTTACCGTCAATAACTTTAGTCATAGAGTTACCTATAAATACCGTTTCAAACATGCCGACTGTCACATCTCTTAATTCCAAAAGAGTATAGACGCTATATCCTTCACCTTCTCTCCCTATGTTTTTTGCTATGGCACATGGTGTATTTTCACTCTTATACTTAAGCAAGATATCACAGGCTTTTTGAAGATAATCTACACGTTTTTTACTTCCGGGATTATATATTGAGATACAAAAATCTCCTAATGCCGCACATTCAAGTCTTTTTTCTATCTTCTCCCAAGGTGTCAAAAGATCACTGAGACTGATTACCGCAAAATCATGTATAAGTGGTGCTCCTATAATAGCGGCACCTGAAATTGCCGCGGTAACTCCGGCAATTGTTTTCACTGCTACATCTCTATAATCCGGAGCTATACCAAGCATAAGCCCTGTAAGTCCGTATACACCTGCATCACCTGAGCAAACCATTGCTACCGTTTTTCCCTTATCAGCCTCTTCAAATGCCATTACACATCTTTCATATTCTTTAGTCATGGGTGTTGAAAGGCATTCCTTATCAGGCCATATTTCCTTTATCAAATCTGTATATACCGTATAACCTATAACTATATCGCTCTCTTCTATTTTCTTTATCGCCTCGACCGTCATCTGATCATATTTACCCGGTCCCATACCGATTATATATATTTGTTTCATTTTAAACCTCTTACTATAATTATTGTAAAATATCCGCTTGTTTCAGGAAGATTTTTTGCTCCGACAAATAATCTTTCATTTGGCATACCGCAATTTTCCACCATATAGATATCATAATCAAACTTTTCTTTCTTGATATATGAAGCCAGCTTCTCATAGCTTCTTCCGGATTTCATAAATACCAAAGTACCTTTAAGTTTGAATGCCTCTTCAAATGAGTATGATGATGGGATCACATGAAGCTCTTCATCTGCCAATGTAAGCGGAATACCAAGTGTAGCGGCAGCGGCACTGAATGATGTGATACCGGGTATAGTGATTACTCCTATCCCTTCTGCGTTCAGTCTTTGTGCAATATATGAGTAAGTCGCATAAACTCCGGGATCACCAAGTGTCAGGAGTGCTACATCTCCTTCTTTTAAAAGTTCTTTTATCTCATCGGTGATTTTTGAATGTGCTTCTTCCAATATATCAGGATCCTTTGTCATTGGAAAGTCTACACATAATTTATCTTTTTCATTTATCTCAGGAATCACTTGCTTTGCAATATTAAAAGCAATGGAAGTATCCTCGCTTTTCCCGGGATAACATATTGTTTTTGATATTTTTACTGCATTTAAAGCCTTTATTGTCATAAGCTCAGGGTCTCCCGGGCCTACTCCTACACCATATAATTTACTCATTTATTTTCTCCTGTATCTATAATCGTTATATTATCACTGAATACAATAATTCTGATTTTTAAATTATTTTTAAACTCTTCAATATTTGCATATCTGTTTTTATGATAAAATATCTCAGCCTTAAATGCACGGTTATATGCATAGTAAAGCATCCGATCTGCAAGTATATCAAAGCAATTTTCAAAGTTATTTTCTTTAATTATATTTACGGCACCTGTTGTGGTCTTTTGTTCAAATATATTTGAAACAGCCTGAATCGGTAATTCTTTGTTTTCTTTTATACAAAGTTTTGTTACTGCCGCTACAAGCAATTCAAGTCTGGAATCCGAATCATTTGAATGTGTATTCATTATTCCACCCGACAACTTTATAAGTTTGCCCAAGTCGCCACATAGTACAATTTCTCTTGCATCATTTGAGATTGCATAATCAATACTTTCACCTATAAAATTGCTTATAATAGCCACTGTAGTGCTGTTTATATTAAAATTTTTTTCCAAGTATTTTGCACCTATATTTCCGGGTGCCAAATATACTCGTCCTTCTTTTGAATTTTTTAACCTGAATTTGATATCAGCTTCTATTGTTTCTAAGAGTGCTGTTTTGCTCATAGGCAGTACCAGACCTGAGGTCCCGAGTATTGAGATTCCACCTATAATTCCAAGTCTTTCATTAAAGGTCTTTTTTGCTATCTCCACTCCGTTTTCTACCATAACGGTTATATTTACTATACCGCTAAATCCTGCTTCTTTTAATATACGTGAAAGATTGTCAATCATCATCTGCCTTGGAACCGGATTTATAGCCGCTTCTCCCTTTGGTAAGGCCAGTCCGTCTTTTGTAAATATTCCTACACCTTCTCCGGCAAAAAAATTAAACTCAAGACCGTTTTCTTTTTTTATAAATTCAAGCTTTGAACTGATTATTATTCCGTCAGTAACATCCGGGTCATCACCTGCATTCTTTTTTACACCACAGATAAATAAATTATTTTGTACTTTGTGATATTCTATTGGAATACTGAGTGTTATACCTGCAGGTAACTCTACATCCACTATATCCTTTTTATCATCCAGATACATATATGCAGCTCCTATTGCAGCAGCAGTTGCTGTAGTTCCTGTGGTAAAGCCATACCTTTGTGTATGGCCGTTTTTTATATTAAATTCATCAATTGTCATATTTATGCCTTTGGTATCTTGAATGAAAATTCAACACCGTCAAGTATATTTCTTACAGCAACAGTACCGTTGTGAGCTTCTACTATCGCCTTTACTATAGACAGTCCGATACCGCTTCCTCCATATGCTCTGGAATGTGCCTTATCCACCTTAAAAAACTTTTCCCAAATATTGTTTAAATCTTTTTCAGGAATAGGATTACCTGTATTATAAACACTAAAAGTTATATTTTCTCCATCATCTGATACATTTATTTTTATTTCCCCGGAGTCACTTACATGATGAATAGAATTACTGATATAGTTTGTAACCACCTCTTCTATTTTGAATTCATCAGCATTAAGAAATATTTCCTTGTCGGAATCAAATTCAATATTTACATTCTTTTCACCTATAAGTATTGATATTGAACCAAGCACCGACTCAATAAGAGAAGTCAGATTAAAGTTCTCCTTATGCAAAATACTGTTTCCGGATTCAAGTGAAGAAAGTGTAAGTAATTGTTTTACCATTTTATTCATCTTTTCACTTTCATCAAGTATTACCTCTGTATAGTATTTTCTGCTCTCTTCATCTTCACAGAGTCCTTCATTCAGTCCTTCCGCATATCCTTGAATAAGTGCAATAGGTGTCTTTAATTCATGAGAAACATTCGCAATAAAATCTTTCCGCATTTCGTCAATAGCTTCTTTTCTCTTAATGTCTTCTTTTAAGAGTTCATTGGCTTCCTGTAATTCGTCAATAGCCTTTTTAAGTCTGTCGGACATATAATTCATATTTTGTCCAAGCGTCTGTATTTCATCACTTCTGTTACCTATATATTTGGCGGTAAAATCAAGTTTACCCATTTTATTCGAAATCTCAGCCAACTCAAGTATCGGATAGGTAATCATTTTTGCAATAATAAATGTAAGTATAACAGTTATAATGAATCCTATAATTGCCATATATATCAGAAATCTGTTTGAAATACTTACGCTTTCTTTTAAACTTGCAACAGGAGTAGACATTATAACCATTGTCTGATTATCACTGCAATAACCGAAACCTTCTATAAAAGATGTGTTTTGCATAGTCTTATGAAGTATTATTGTGTAATTATTATTACTGTATAAAATATCCTGATTTTGATTTCCTATAAATCCGTCCTGGATTCTACTTATTAATCCGTCACCCTCCCTTGCTGATGAATATATGGCCTTATTTGTAAAAGAGTCTACAAGGGCAATGGTTATATTATATTTATTTGAGTAATCCAGAATAATACTTTTAAGGCTGTTATTAATAACAGATTCTTCAGTACTTTCATCAATGATATGCTGACCCGAGGAGCCGATTTTCATTACTTCATTATCTATTTTAAGGTATGCCTCTTTTATTTCACTTACCTTTTCATTCTGATAAAACCATCTCAGTCCGAAATTGTTTAAAAGACCTATTGAAAGTAATAATACCGAAATAATCAATAAGATTATCAAGGTTATCTTCATACGCAGTGAATGGCTGAATTTTTGTATCATATATACCTCTTTATGGCTTAGTCTTGGAAGAAAGTTCCACTATAAAATCAGACTTACCTACAGACTTTCCAAAATTTTCCTTGCAACAACAAATAAAGAGTTTATGTCTGGCTCTTGTCATTGCAACATAAAACATTCTTCGCTCTTCTTCTATCTCATCAGCACCTTTTGCTTTTTTATACGGTACACTTCCCTCATTTACATCAATAATATAAACAATATCAAATTCAAGTCCTTTGGAGGAATGGAAGGTCATAAGCCTTACGCCGTTATCATCTTCATTTGACTTTTTTCTTGCCTCTATCAGTTCCTCTTTGTACTCTTCCATATGTACAAACCAGTCGGAAAATGTACCGAATTCGGACGCGCTGTTTTCAAGATCCCCCAAAACTGTATAGCAGTCATCACTTTCTATACCGTTAATATCACAGTACTCTTCTATGTACTCATCATATCCTACTACATTTCTTATATATCTGAGAGCCGTTGCAGGCTTAAGATTTTTTATAGTTCTTAAATGTTCTCTAAGTTCTATTATTCTTTTAATCATATAGCTTTTATCCTCATAATAGTCAAATAGTGTTTCTATACTTGCCTTTGATGAGGAAAGAGAATCTCTGCTTATATACCTGTTAGGCTTATTGGAAATACGAAGCAAATCGGATTTGTTTCCTGAATTTATAGCCAGCTTTATGTAAGATATAATATCCTTTGATACCCAATGCTCAAAAAGATTCGGAATAGAATCTCTTATAGTAAAAGGAATATTATTCTTCATCATCCTCTCAATTAAAAGTCTCGGTGAAAGGTTTGTACGATAAAGCACTGCAATATTGTTTATATCCTGTCCGGATTTTATATATTCTTTTATATCATTTACTATAGTATTTACCTCGGCAAAAGGATTTTTAAATTCTATTACCGATACAGGTGCACCGCTTCCGTTATGTGCCGTAAAAGTTTTAGGAAATCTCTTACTGTTAAAAGATATAAGTTTGGTCGAGGCATCCACTATTTGAGTACTTGATCTGAAATTTATATCCAAAAATACTTTAGAAACATTTTTAAAGTCTCTCTCAAATCCAAGCATTATCTCGGGTCTTGCACCTCTAAATCTATAGATAGATTGATCGTCATCTCCTACAACAGTGATATTTTGATTCTTGCCTGCCATAAGTTTTATGATATTATATTGCAAAAAATTTATATCCTGAAACTCATCTACCAAGATATACTGATATCTGTTTTGTACCGCGGATAAAATATCTGTTCTTTCGCTTAATAGCTCATATGTAAGTGAAAGCATATCTTCAAAGTCAAGTTTATTTCTTGCTTCAAGCTCAGCTTCATATTCATTGTAAAGTTTCTTAAAAGTATCACTTGCAATACTGTTTGAATAATAGTTTTTTATATTTATATTATCCTGCTTTATAAGAGCTATTTCATTTAAAAGATTACCGGAAAGTGTATTGATATCTTCATTCACTATTTCATTTTTCTTTATCAATTCCTTTATAAGGGTATATCTTAATTCATCAGATGCAATCTGTTCCGCACTGAATCCGTAAGCTGTTTTTAGAAGATTGAAAAACACCGAATGAAATGTTCCAAATGTTACAAGAGTTTTTCCGATAAGTTTTTCAAATCTGTCTTTCATTTCCTTGGCTGCAGCTCTTGAAAATGTAACAACCAAAATATGGGCCGGGTTTATACCCGACCCCTCTATAAGATATTTTATTCTATGTGTGATTACAAAGGTTTTTCCGGAGCCGGGACCTGCCAATACCATTAAGGGCCCTACCCCATGCTCTATGGCTTTTTTTTGATTACTGCTGTAATTTATCAATTCCAATCTTAATCCTTCTTATTGATTCATCTTTTCCGAGAACTTCCATAATCTCTGTAGCACCTGCAGGAGTCATCTGCTTTCCTGAAAGAGCTGTTCTTATCGGCCACATAACAAATCCTGTCTTATATTCATGCTCCTTACCAAATTCCTGCAAGATACCAAACAAATTATCATTTGTATAGTCATCTGTATTTTCAAGAAGCGGTAATACCTCTTTTAAAAGAGATAATGAATTCTCAGAGTTGGTTTTCATCTTTTTATGTGTATACATTTCAGTATCATATTCAGGCAACTCTTCAAAGAAATCAATATGTGAAGCAATTTGTGGCAATACTTCTATTCTGGTCTTTACCATATTTGAGATCTTCTTTAAATCAAGAGGCTTTTTTATAACTTCTTTAATATATGGTTCCGCCAGTTTGAAGAAATCATCTTCACTCATATTCTTTAAATACTCGCCGTTCATCCATGAAAGCTTTACCATATCAAAGACTGCAGGTGATTTAGAGATATGCTTATAATCAAATGCTTTTATAAGCTCATCTAATGAGAATATTTCCTTATCATCTTCAGGTGACCATCCAAGTAAGGCTACAAAGTTTACTATAGCTTCAGATACATAGCCCTGTTCAATAAGGTCCTCAAATGAAGAATGGCCGCTTCTTTTTGAAAGTTTTTTATGCTCCTCATTTGTTATCAAAGGACAGTGAACATATGTAGGCACTTCCCATCCGAATGCTTCATATAATCTGTTGTACTTAGGTGATGATGAAAGATACTCATTTCCTCTGACAACATGTGTGATTCCCATAAGATGGTCATCTACAACATTTGCAAAATTATAGGTAGGATAACCGTCAGACTTTATAAGTACCATATCATCAAGCTCTGAATTATCCACTGTGATATCTCCATAGATATCATCATGGAAAGATGTTGTACCTGTTGTAGGATTATTTTGGCGGATAACATATGGTATACCGCTTTCAAGATTTTTCTTTATTTCTTCTTCAGATAATGAAAGGCAGTGCTTATCATATTTCATGATTTCCTCACCGTTCACATTTGATCTGAGAGAATTAAGTCTTTCAGGAGTACAGAAACAATAGTACGCCTGCTTCTTTTCTATAAGCTTTTTTGCATACTCAAGGTATAGTCCCTGTTTTTGTCTCTCACTTTGTACATATGGACCGCAACCGCCGTCTTTGTCAGGACCCTCATCATGTATAAGTCCTGTCTCTGCCAATGTTCTATAGATTATCTCTGTAGCACCTTCCACATATCTTTCCTGGTCTGTATCCTCTATTCTAAGCAGAAAATCTCCACCCTCATGCTTTGCTATCAAATATGCATACAATGCGGTTCTAAGATTTCCAACATGCATTCTTCCGGTAGGACTCGGTGCATATCTTGTCCTTATTTTTGTCATAAATGCTCCTTATCTATATATATAATTATTATTTATGGTGTTATCTCAAACTTATAGCCCATGCCCCATACTGTTTTTATATAGTCACCTCTATCACCCATCTTGGCACGAAGTTTTTTTACATGGGTATCAATGGTTCTGGCATCTCCGAAATAATCGTAATTCCATACTGAATTAAGGATTTTTTCTCTGGATAATGCAATACCTTTATTTTCAATAAAGTAGGTTAAAAGTTCATATTCTTTGAAGCTTAAGTCAACTGGCTTTTCATCTATAAAAACACTGCGGGCAACCTTATCTATCTCAATTGCTCCTGCAATAAGTTTTTCTTCAGATTCACCCATTGTTCTTCTAAGCACCGCTTCAACTCTGGCAACAAGTATTTTAGGTGAGAAAGGTTTGGTGATATATTCATCAACACCAAGTTTATAGCCTTTCAGCTCGTCTCTTTCTTCACTTCTTGCAGTCAACATCATAACAGGTACTTTGGAATACTGTCTTATAACTTCCAATGTCTCAAAGCCGTCCAGTTTTGGCATCATTACATCTAAAAGAATCAGTTTTATATCCTTATTGGAATCAAAAATTTTGAGAGCTTCCTCACCGTCCTCGGCTTCCAAAACTATAAACCCCTTTATACTAAGAAAGTCTTTTACAAGTTTTCTCATTCTGGCTTCATCGTCAACCACCAGTATTTTTACATCTTCCATATAATCCCCACAACAGCATAAATATTTAGATTACTGTTCGCTCTTTATTATAAGTCCAAGTTCCTTAAGCTGTGCATCATCTACTCTGTCAGGAGCATTTGTCATAAGATCTGATGCATCCTTTACCTTAGGGAATGCAATAACATCTCTTATAGAGTTAGCCTCAACCATAAGCATTACAACTCTGTCAAGACCATATGCAAGTCCTGCATGAGGCGGCACACCATACTTAAATGCATCAAGAAGATAACCGAATCTCTCCTGTGCAACTTCTTTTGACAGTCCAAGTACATCAAACATCTTTGCCTGAACATCACCTTGGTGGATTCTTACTGAACCTCCACCTATTTCAGTTCCGTTAAGTACGATATCATATGCCTTTGCTCTTACTCTACCCGGATCCGAGTCAATGTACTGCCAGTCCTCATCCATAGGTGCGGTAAACGGATGGTGCATTGCTTTAAATCTGTTTTCTTCCTCTGACCACTCAAGAAGTGGGAATTCTGTAACCCAAAGGAATCTGTAATCATCTTTCTTTAAAAGACCGAGCTGACTTGCAAGTTCAACTCTAAGAGCACCCAGAGTATCCCAAACAACCTTATTGCTGTCTGCAGCAAAGAAGAGCATATCACCCGGTTTGGCATCCATAGCCTGCTTAAGACCTTCTATCTCAGCCTCAGTCATAAATTTTGCAAAAGAAGACTTGATATTTCCGTCAGCTTCAATAGCCATATATGCAAGTCCCTTAGCTCTGTAGCTCTTAACAAACTCTACAAGGGCATCTATTTTCTTTCTAGGCATACCTGACTGTCCTGTAGCATTAATACCCCTTACACTGCCGCCGGCTGCCAATGCATTCTTAAATACTACAAATTCAGAGTTTGCAACAACACTTGAAACATCCTTTAATTCCATACCGAATCTAAGGTCAGGCTTATCTGAACCAAATCTGTCCATAGCCTCCTGCCATGTCATTCTCTGTATAGGAAGCTTAACATCAACATTAAGTACATCCTTGAAAAGTCTCTGTAAAAGTCTCTCATTTACATCCAAAACATCATCCACATCAACAAATGAAAGCTCCATATCTATCTGAGTAAACTCAGGCTGACGATCTGCTCTTAGATCCTCATCTCTGTAGCATCTTGCAAGCTGGAAATATCTGTCATATCCGGATACCATTAAAAGCTGCTTAAAAAGCTGAGGTGACTGTGGAAGTGCATAGAAGCTTCCCGGATATACACGGCTTGGCACAAGATAGTCTCTAGCTCCCTCAGGTGAACTCTTTATCAATGTAGGTGTTTCAATCTCTAAAAATCCGTTTTCTGCAAGGAAGTTTCTTGTGGTTGTAGCCACCTTACTTCTTATCATAAGATTTCTTTGAAGATCAGGTCTTCTAAGATCAAGGAATCTGTACTTTAATCTAAGTTCTTCCTTTGTTTTTGAATCTTCCTCTATATGGAATGGAGGTGTCTCAGACTCTGAAAGTATTCTAAGCCCTGTTGCTCTTACCTCAAGCTCTCCTGTCTCAAGTGATTCGTTAAAAGCACCGCTTCTTTTCTTGAGAATTCCGGTTACAGCAATACAAAACTCCTGCTTAAGCTTCATTGCCTTGTTAAATACTTCGCTGCCGCACTCATCTTCTTCAAAAATAATCTGTAAGATACCTGAACGATCTCTTAAATCACAAAAAATAATTCCACCTTTGTTACGGTTCTTTTGAACCCAACCCATTACTGTAACTTCACTATCAATAGGTGCGTTAACCACCTCTGCACATCTGTGACTTCTCTTTAAGCCGAGCATTGATTCTGCCATTTTTTATCTCCTCACTATTTTAAAGCTTCTCTATAAAATTCTTTAAATTCTACATATCCTTGTTTTTCAAGTCCCTCTTTTTGGAACTTCTTATTCTTATTCATCTTTGAAACCAAGACAATATTTCCTGCTTCTCTGAGGGCTGATGCCTCCTTTAATATAGATGTTAGTACACTTGTATCAATATTCTTTTCATAAAGGAATGCTATTTTTTTGCTCTCATCAGGTATCTTAAATCCCGAGTCCATAAGTATTGTGATAATTCTTTCAAAACCGATAGAAAATCCGCAGGCAGGTGTATCACTTCCTGTAAATTTTCCTATCATCTTGTCATATCTTCCGCCACCTGCTACCGAACCTGAGAATCCCTCCATACTTACTTCAAATATGGTTCCTGTATAGTATCCCATACCGCGAACCAAAGTAGGATCAAACTCCAGTGAAAAATCATTTTCCTTTACATCAAGTACTGTATTCATTATCTCAGATAAACTGTCAAGTACACCTTCTTCAATAAAACAGGACAAACTTTCCTTTAAAGATAAAAGAGCCTTTGTATCACCGGATAATCCGTCAAAAAGATTCAGATACTTCTCACATTTATCTGCTCCGTCAAGCTCTGTCAATTCTTTCTTGACTCCATCAAGTCCTATTTTGTCCATCTTATCAAGGATAATAAATACATTACTTATATTGTCCTCAGAATAGCCTGCAAAAAGTGCCATTGCCAGAAGAATTCTTCTGTCATTGATTCTTACAGTGAACTTCTTTCCCTTTGCAATCTCACTAAGTGCTTTTGTTGTGGCAAGGATAAGCTCTATTTCTGCAAGATTTGAAGCCTCACCGAGGATATCTATATCACATTGTGTAAACTGTCTGAATCTACCTTTTTGAGGTCTGTCGGCTCTATATACATTGCCTATCTGCAATGCCTTAAACGGATTTGGAAGATTTGCCTGATTATTTGAATAGTATCTTGCAAGCGGTAATGTAAGATCATATCTAAGTCCTGCATCTACCAAGTCATTCTCATCTTTAACATCATCAAGCTTTAATTTCTCACCTCTTTTTAAAACCTTAAAAATAAGCTTTTCATTGTCACCACCCTGTTTACTTAAAAGATTTTCAATATGCTCCATTGCAGGAGTCTCTATTGAGGTAAAGCCGAAACTTCCATAAGTCTTTTTTATTATATTTATCAAATAATCCCTGATAACCATTTCCTCAGGGAGAATATCCTTCATTCCTGTGACACCTTTTTTAATCAATGCCATGCATACTTTCCTTTCTCATTATCATTTCATCAAGCCTTTCTATATAAAGTTTCGGATCCTTGACATTTTCAATTCTCTCAATTCTGCCGTCTCCGAATACTATTTTACTTGATGTACCTGCTCCACAAGCTATGATAGTCTGTTTTTCTTCCATAATCAATATATTGTACAGACATTCTTTACCCGGTTTTGAAAATCCTATATTTTCAAGATTGCCCGCCATGTTTTTTTGCCTGTACAAGTAATACGGCTCCAACCCCAAATCGGCACAGGTATCGGTAGCTGTATTTATCATTGATAAAATCAGATCATTGTCCATAATCTCTCTTTTATTTTCTGTATTTAACCTGGCAGCTCTCTTTAGTGCAAGAGAATGTATGGTAACAGATTCAGGAGCAAAGGTTCTCACCTTTGTGAAGCTGTCTATTACATCCTCCAAAGTTTCACCGTTTAGTCCGATTATAAAGTCCATATTTATATTTTCAAATCCTACATCTCTTGCAAGATTATAGCTTTCATATATATCTTCAATACTATGATGTCTTCCTATCAGATCCAGAGTCTTTTGCTGCATTGTCTGTGGATTTATTGATATTCTGTCAACTCCCACGTCCTTTAATGCCTCAAGCTTTTCTTTTGTTATACTGTCAGGCCTACCGGCTTCAACTGTCAACTCGAAAAGATTTGAAAGATCAAAATTTGTCTTTACAACATTTAAAATCTTTGATAATTGATATCCTTCAAGTGAAGTAGGTGTTCCGCCACCCATATAAACAGTTTGAAGCTTTTTTCCTTCATACATCTTTGATACTGCTAAAAGCTCTTTGCAAAGTGCTTCTACATAGGTATCGGTATCTTTCTTCCACTGTGCAATAGAATAAGATGTAAAAGAACAGTATAAACATCTCGTAGGGCAAAACGGTATGCCTATATAAAGACTGTAGCCGTTCTTATAATCAATTTTCTTTAATATATTGAATTCATTTTTTGCCGTATCGGTACAAAGCTTAATTCTTTTATCGCTTACAAGATAGACTTCTTTTAAATGTTTTTTTATATCTTCTAAAGACATACCGTTTTCAAGCATTTCCATTACTATCTTTGTGGGTCTTATTCCGGTTAGAGTTCCCCAAGGAAGTTCCTTGTTGCCAAGCTTTAAAAGATTTATGTAAATATTTCTTTTTAAATCATTTTTGGTGTCAAATTTTGTATCTCTAAGCGGTGAACTAAACTCCAATACATTGTCTTCACTTTTGATTTTAATATGATAATCAGTATTGTCCTTTGATAAAAGCAGTGAAATAAATACATCTTCATCTGTGTAAATATATTTTTCCTCCGGATAAAAAGCCATCAAAAGCTCTCTGATATCCTGCTCGAAGGTCATATCTTCCAATAGTAATGAAATCATCTATCTATCCCATGCTTTTCTACATAAATTGCAACAGGATTGAATTTTTTTTCATGTCCTACCGTAGTCATATCCATATGCCCGGGTAATATGTTTACATCTTCAGGCAAAGTAAGGACCTTATCATATATCGATCTTATTATAGTAGGATTATCTCCTCCGTAAAGATCCGTTCTTCCGCAGTCCTCTCTAAAAACAGTATCACCTGAGAATAAAATCTTTTCAGACTCTATATAATAGCAACCCGATCCCTTTGTATGTCCCGGTGTAGCGATAAATTTTATATCTTCATCCAGTAAGCGGATAACATCACCGTCATTCAACAAGAAATCAGCCTTTGTAACATATCCATGTCCGATAAATGACTTTCCACCGGATTTATAACTGTCTCCAAGCATTTCCTCATCATTTTTTGATATGTATACTTTTATTTTATATTTTTCCACCAAATCATTTACCGCCATTATATGGTCAAAATGTCCATGTGTAAGAAGTATTGCACTTGGTTTTAACTTATTCTCTTCTATAACTTTGATAATAGACTGCGCCTGGGCAGAAGGATCCACTATCAAACATTCTAAAGTTTCTTTGTTGTATGCAACATACACGTTGGTCTGTACCGGACCGAGTGTAAGTACATATATTCCTAATTTATTCATCAGCCTGTAGCCCTTTCAATATCTATTACTCCGGTAATCTGTCTGAGCTTACCGATCAAAGAGTTTAACTCTTCTCTTCCCTTTATATCAAACACAAGATTTATGGTTGAAATATCCTGCTTGTTTGTGCGGGCATTCATATTGTTGATAGTGATGTTGTTTTCACTGTAAATTCTTATAAGGTCGAATATAAGTCCCTGACGATTGTGCGCAAATATCTGCAATTCTGTTTGATACTTCTCTTCAAGTTTGGCATCTTCAAACTCCTGCCACTCGGCAGGTATAAGTCTTGTTCTGTCATCCGAAGGAAGATTCATCACATTTATACAGTCTGTTCTGTGTATTGAAACTCCTCTTCCCCTTGTAATAAAACCAACTATCTCATCACCCGGAACAGGATTGCAACATTTTGAAAATCTGACAGCTATATCCTCTATTCCCTTTACGGTAATACCGTTTTTAGATTTCTTATGTATTGCCGTATTGTTATTATCACTAAGACTTTCCAAAAGAGCCGACTCGGAAATTTCTTTCTTTGCAACCTTCTTTTGTTCTTCAATCATCTTATTGATGACCTGACCTTCTTTTAAACCACCATGACCTAAAGATGCAAGAATTGAATCCCAGTCCTTGATGGCATAGCGCTTCATAACTTTCTCCTGGAATTGAGGCTTGTTTATCTCATTCCAGTTTATACCCTTAGCCTTGCAATATCTTTCTAAGAGATCTTTTCCTCTTAGTATATTGTCTTCTTTAAGCTCAGTCTTAAACCATTGTTGTATCTTTGACTTAGCCTGATTTGACTTGACTATATTTAGCCAGTCTCTACTTGGTCCCTTTGAATTTTGAGAGGTTATGATTTCGACTCTGTCGCCGCTCTTCAATTCATAGTCGATATTTACAAGGCGACCATTAACTCTTGCACCGACCATCTTATTCCCGACAGCTGAATGTATCGAATAGGCAAAATCTATAGGGTTTGATCCTGCAGGCAGGTTCTTCACATCACCATTAGGCGTAAAGCAATATACACTGTCTGAGAAAAGATCCAAGTCACTCTTTATAACCTTTAAAAATTCCGCATTGTCAGAGGTGTCCTTTTGCCACTCAAGTATTTGTCTGAGCCAGTTCATCTTGGCATCCTCTGAACCCTGTGCAGATGTACCGCTTCCGCTCTCTTTATATTTCCAGTGAGCGGCAATACCGAACTCTGCAGTTTTATGCATCTCAAAAGTTCTTATCTGTACCTCAAACGGCTGTCCCGTATCTGAGATAAGTGTGGTATGAAGTGACTGATACATGTTCGGTTTCGGCATTGCAATATAGTCTTTAAATCTTCCCGGTATCGGTTTATATATTTCATGTGCCGTACCGAGAGCAAGATAACACGCTGCAACATCTTCAACGATTATACGGATGGCAAACACATCATAGATCTGATCCAGAGTCTTATTTTGATTTACCATCTTTTTATATATGGAGAATAAATGCTTAACTCTTCCGCTTATCTGATATTTCATTCCTGTATCCGATAAATGCTCATTGAACTTCTTTATTATCTCATCGACAAATTGTTGTCTCTGCTCTTTCCTGAATGCCAGTTTTTCAGACAGATCATAGTAAACATCAGGATGCAGATACTTTAATGACAGATCATCAAGCTCCACCTTTATTTTTGAAATACCAAGTCTTTGTGCAATAGGAGAATATATATCCATAGTCTCCCTTGCCTTTTCTTTTTGCTTCTCAGGCTTCATATATTGCAGTGTACGCATATTGTGAAGTCTGTCAGCAAGCTTTATAAGAATAACCCTTATATCCTTTGCCATTGCCAAAAACATCTTTCTTAAGTTTTCAGCCTGCATCTCTATTTTATCATTCTTTAATGAAAGCTGTGTAAGCTTTGTAACACCGTCTACAAGATTTGCTACATCCACACCGAATATATCTGAGAGCTCTTCAAATGATATAGCCGTATCTTCTATTACATCATGTAAGAGACCTGCGGCTATTGTCTCCTTATCAAGTTCAAGCTCGGCAAGAATAATTGCAACACAAATAGGGTGAATGATATATGGTTCACCCGATTTTCTTTTTTGATCATTATGTGCTTTTTTTGCCAGTTCATAGGCTTTTGATATCATCGTGATATCATCTGAAGGATGATAATGTAATATGATATCAACAAGTTTTTTATACAAGCTTTCCGGCGAAGTAAAATCTGCCGGTTTATCAATTGGTGTTTCTATATTTTCATCCAGAAAGTTCAACTTATCCTCTTTCATTAAATTCCTCATTCTCAGGCTAAAATATTACAAAGCTATAGTTTGGGTTATATATGTCTAAGCTTTTATTATACGAATTTAATGTAAAAAAAGCAAGAAAACCTAAGAAAAAACCGACACTTACGTGCCGGTAAAAGTCTATTTTCGGGTCTTTGACAGTTTGTTCACCTAAATAATCATTAAAAAAGTCCTACAACCCGCATATAACCTACATTCTTCAGTTGAAATTTTTGTCAAAATATTCGTTTTATTATATAGTATTTTCTAGTATTTTATGT